>NZ_JBWKPZ010000027.1:0-62000 GCF_059418505.1 Citrobacter sp. GW821-FHT07H02
TGGCGGACTCAGCCCGGAACAGTTTGAAAACCAGAACCTCGCTTAGGGCCGTGTCCACATTACGTGGGTAGGATCACCTCACTTGTTGAATCGTTCTTAGTAAGATACTTTCTTGCTGGAACTACTGGTTTTCTTCTTTGGCACTCCTCCAGCGCTTCAAGCGCTTCAGTTACATCGATCTTCTGACGAATAGCTTTACTGTATTGTTTTTTATACTCTTTTAACTCTACTTCCCAGGATGCGTATTTCTGCTCATAAACTTTCTCCTTTAACAGAAAATCATCTTTCAACTCTTTTTCCAGCCGATAGATTTCCTCCATCAACAACCTGAATACTGTTGATTTCCTGCTGCCTGATTTTGCTAAAAACAGAAGATAAAGCGATGTAAAGGTTTTCCCATTTTTAAGCTGAATATCAAATTTATCCTGGCAAGCAAATGCCATTATCCCAAGTAACACTGTTAAAATAAGCTCGGCGGCAGCTCCTGTTTTATAATTTATGTAACTTATTAACTGTTGTGCAAAAGTGGGAAGTGTCTGGAATTTAAGACAGAGTTCTATGTTTTGCGTTGAACTGTTTTTTTTAGACATACATCCTATCTAACTCCTCTTTTAGATTAATTAATAAGACTACGATGTAACAACCACTCATCAATTTCTGATTCAAGCCATCCAACTGATTGTGTTCCAAGCTTTCTTTTCTTTGGGAACGTTGGATCATAGCGTGGCGATCTCGGGTTCAACCAGTCATAGATCGTGGCTCGTGAGATACCAGTTTTATGGATAACAGCAGGTAAGCGGAGTATCCTGACTGCTGATGAAGTGTTCATACTAGTTTGCCTCTTGTTAGCTCAGTTTGGTTCCAGCAAAGAATAGCTGCAAGGATTCTTCGAAAAAATACGGCTAGCAAAGGTTTATTTTTAACAGGTTTAACTTGTTGATATTGTGGGGCTAAATGTTTTCTATTAAAGTTTTTAGTGAAGAAATTAGTCGAAAACGCAGTGCTCTCTCCAGTGAGATGAAAGACTGTGAATGGAGCAAGCATGCCCAAATTCTGGATGAAAAACATACAGGCATGCAGGCTGAGTTGACTATGATGAAAGAGCGGGTCTGGAACTCCAAGAAGTTTGGTCCCGGAATATTATTGTATTCATCATCTTATTTGAAGGAGCATAGCTACAGTGACTCTCATAAGGACTTTCCATCAAATGAGAAAAGCATCGAGTTAGCTAAGCTTATTGAACGTTATTGGAGTACATTGGAGGCTGAACTTCTGAGAGATAATGTTGCTGTCATTATTCCTGAATATATCTCTATGGATGAGCTTTTTAAATTTCACCTTAGGTATGCACAGAAGTGCTATAAATGGGGTGAATTAGTTATATCAGACAATGAGGATGTTGCATTTGAAGCATTTAAAAAAGCATCTGAGTTATTTGATAAAAGCATGGGGATGGTTTGGTATAAGATCTCTGTAGATAAACAAACTAAACTTTTATCTACCAGGAATAGATCAGGAAGAAACGGTGGAATAAAAAAATCTGAAATGTATCGACCTATTCAGGAAAAACTGGTGGAACTTATCAATGATTTGGCTCCTGAAGAAGGATGGAGAAGTAAAGCTGCAGCGGTGAATGTTCTCATTGAACCTTTGTGGCTATTTATAGAGGAGTCAAAATTGAATGTTAATAAGCAGGATAAAAAATACCGAATGCCAACTACCAGTCAGGAAGCCTTAGCCGATACTATTTTGAAATCATGGTCTACAAATGTTGAAAGTGTGAGGCAGGCTTTCGAGGACACTGTAAGCAGAAAAAAAAGAACTAGTCAGTTGTAGTAATCTTTTATGTGAATTTGGATAATAAGAATAAGCGCTCCCTATGAAGCGCTTATTCGTGTATTAGCCGACAAGCCTTATACCTCGAATGCCATCTCCAATCATATTTCCGTGATCAGCAGCCATAACGAAATCAGCCCACCATTGCATCATTGGACGACGCTGCTCCAGGTAATCGCTGCGGTTATAAGCGCGACGAACTTCATTCTTGTCTACATGGGCAAGTGCTGCCTCAATGACATCAGGCGGAAAGCCTTGTTCATTAAGGGCTGTACTGGCGATAGATCGCAGGCCGTGTGAAATGAGCACCCCACCAAAACCTGCGCGTTTTAGCGATGCGTTTACGGTCTGACTGTTCATCGGCTGGTTTGGCTTGATGCGGCTGGGAAAGATAAATTCTCGATTTCCACTTAACGGCTTCATCATCTCCAGTATCGCAATTGCTTCATCTGACAATGGAACAGTATGGTCGCGGTTCATTTTCATGCGTGCTGCAGGGATCTTCCACTCTCGCGCTTCTATGTCTACCTCTTCCCAGAGAGCTTCAGCCGCTTCGGCAGGGCGGGTAATAGTAAGAAGTTGCCACATGAACAGGCAGCGTGTGGAAAGGCTAATGCTGGCTGTTCGCATTGTCTGCATCAGTTGAGGTAGCTGATCCGGTCGAATGCTGGGCATGTTCTTTTTCTGAGGCTTCTCGAAGGCTTTACCGATATTAACGCTGGGAACAGCATCAATCAGCCCTGTGTTTTGGGCATAGATCATGACCTCATTAATGCGTTGGCACAGGCGACGAACGGTTTCCAGTGCTCCTCTGGCCTGAACTGGTTGGACGGCCTGAACCAGTGTGTGAGCTTTAATATCTGTAACGCTAACGTCGCCAATTGCAGGAAAGACATCTCTTTCAAGAGAGCGCCAGATATCGTCGGCATAGTCCTCTGTCACGCTGGCTTTCTTCACATTCCACCATCGTTCAGCCACGAGTTGGAAAGTATTGGTTTTAGCTTCAAGCGAACTACGAAGTTGTTCTTGCTGATGTTCCTGTGGATCGATTTGTTTCGCCAGGAGAGAGCGTGACTCTGCCCGGTAGTTTCTGGCATCGGCAAGCGTAACTGACGGGTAGGGGCCTATGCTCTTCTTCGCACGTTTCTTGGTGACAGGGCGAATGTAGCGAAACTGCCAGATTTTACTCCCGCTGGATTTGATAAGTAGCTCAAGGCCATCGCCATCATAGAGAACGTAGTCCGCTTCCTTGGGTTTAGCAGATTCGATTTCTTTAACGGATAGAGGTTTGGTTTGTCTTGCCATTGCCGGGTTTCCATAGTTTTAGGCACCTCAAAAACAATAAAGCTTTATGAGGTGCCTAACAAGGTGCCTAAAAGGTTCGGATTTAATTAGTTGGCATCAGACTTCGCGGGACAAATTCAAGGCACAAAAAAGCCCGCAGGGCTTGCGCCGTGCGGGCTCTTAGGACTTCATCGGATGACTCTGGTAATCACCGATGGAGAATTTTGGTGGAGCTGGCGGGAGTTGAACCCGCGTCCGAAATTCCTACATCCTCGGTACTACATGCTTAGTCAGTCTTTACATTCGCCTGGCACCTGCGGACAGACACGCCACTACCAGACTAGCCTGATTAGTTTTAACGCTTCAACCCCAGGCAGGGCTTCCACGCGATCTCTTTTGGGTTTGACCTCTCTTTGATCCCCGTCTTAAGAGCGGAAGCTAGGGAGAGAGGGCTCAGAGCAGGTTATTAAGCTGCTAAAGCGTAGTTTTCGTCGTTTGCGACTATTTTTTTGCGGCTTTTTACGAGGCAAACCGCCCCTCGGCATGCACCTTGGGTTTCGCGAATCCCGTCGAATCCAGAATCAGCCCCAATGTGTTAAAGCAAGTATAACAGATTTGTGAAGCTCAATGCCAGTCTGTATCTGGTCGCTTAGCGCTCATATAGCGCTTATTTCATGCGGTTATGCGGTTTATTCAGAGCGTCAGAGACGGTTTCCGCTTACTGACGATCAACGCAGGTTGTCGTTGCTGGTTAAATTTTGGGGATATTGCCAGGAGGTGAGTATTGAGGAGTGGCCAGTTGCAATCATGATACTGGCCACAAAGTTTGGCTGGCGGTTATCGTCCCGCATTTTTCATGATACGGGCTTTATCCAACTGCCATTCACGCTCTTTCACATCCGAACGTTTATCGTGCTGTTTTTTACCTTTCGCGACGCCAATTTTCACTTTGCACCAGGCGTTCTTCCAGTACAAGGAGAGCGCCACAACGGTGTGGCCTTCCCGGTTCACGCGGCCATAGAGAGAGTCTAACTCACGCTGATTAAGCAGCAGTTTACGGGTACGGGTCGGATCGCACACGACGTGCGTAGAGGCTACAGCCATTGGCGTGAAGTTGGCGCCAAACAGGTATGCTTCGCCGTCTCTCAGGATCACATAGCTGTCGCCAATGTTGGCTTTGCCCGCGCGCAGGGATTTGACTTCCCAACCTTGCAGGGCAAGTCCAGCTTCGAACTCTTCTTCGATAAAGTATTCGTGTCGGGCGCGTTTGTTAAGCGCGATGGTGGCTGAGCCAGGTTTGTGTGCTTTTTTCTTCGTCATAATGCCGCTCAGTATAGGTAATCTGGAATCGAAAAACACCCCATTATCATCCTGCGGGGGGAAGGCATTATCTTAGCATGAACCCGCAAGCACCTGACCGGAGGTATAGCGTTTTTTTTACCAGATGATAAATGGTATTATTTGTTCGATTTATGTTGATGGAAATAACTATGCCTCAGATAAGCCGGACAGCTTTGGTACCTTACAGTGCGGAGCAGATGTATCAGTTAGTGAATGATGTTCAGTCCTACCCCCAGTTTTTACCGGGCTGCATTGGCAGTCGTGTTCTGGAGTCGATGCCAGGGCAGATGACTGCGGCAGTGGACGTCTCGAAAGCGGGGATCAGCAAAACGTTCACCACGCGTAATCAACTGACGGATAATCAGAGCATCCTGATGCATCTGGTCGATGGGCCGTTTAAAAAACTGATTGGCGGCTGGAAGTTTACACCGTTGAGTCATGAAGCGTGTCGCATTGAATTTCAGCTTGATTTTGAGTTTACCAATAAGCTTATTGAGCTGGCGTTTGGGCGTGTCTTCAAGGAGCTGGCCTCCAACATGGTGCAGGCTTTCACCGTTCGCGCTAAAGAGGTTTACAGTGCCGGCTAAAATTGTCGTAGAGGTCGCCTATGCCTTGCCTGAGAAACAGTATCTGCAGCGTGTGACGCTGGCAGAAGGCGCGACGGTTGAAGAGGCTATCCGTGCTTCCGGGTTGCTGGAATTACGCACCGATATCGATCTTACGAAGAACAAAGTTGGTATCTATAGTCGCCCGGTAAAACTTGCCGATGCGGTTCATGATGGTGATCGGGTTGAGATTTATCGGCCATTAATTGCTGACCCGAAAGAGTTGCGGCGACAGCGCGCAGAAAAGTCAGGCAATAAGTAGCTGTGAGATGACAGCCACAATAAAAAAGGTGCTCATCGAGCACCTTTTTTGATATTTGCGAGCTTATTTATTGCTGGTCAGTGCTGGCTTGTTGTCGATGTTAGTTAACACGCCGTTGCTGTTAAAGGTCAGCGTCAGTGTTTGTTGCGTCACACCTTCGTGCCCTGGTTGCTGACGGAACACATAAAACCATGTGTTTGTGCCAAACGGATCGGACATCATTGGAGTACCCAGAGCATAAGCAACTTGTTGTTGCGTCATGCCGACACGTACTTTGGATACATCGTTAGGTGTCAGATAGTTCCCCTGGTTGATGTCAGGACGGTAAACCACTCGCTCCAGAGTGGAACAGCCTGCAGTCAACATCAGTAGTACTGCTGCGGCAGCAGTCAGCGTTTTACAGCGCATAGTGATTTGATTCCTTTTCGGGCCCGAGCAGTACGCGGCTCATATGTAATATGCCGATGATAATAGACCTTTCACCACTTTAAAACCTTTTGGTGTCGGCTCTTACGGCGATTTCGTTGTGTACTCTGACCCTGAAGGTGAAAAAAAGTTTACGCCGCCAGCAGTTCTTTCGCGTTTGCGAGGGTATTGCGCGTCACTTCGCTACCACCGAGTAAACGTGCTAACTCTTGCAGTCGTGCACGTTTGTCCAGTGGTTGCATGTGCGTCTCGGTCATTGCGCCGTCGGTTTCTTTGCTGACGAAGAAGTGTTGATGACCACATCCCGCTACTTGCGGCAAGTGGGTGACGCACATCACCTGAGTAGACTCACCAAGCTGACGCAGCAGTTTACCGACGACCGCAGCGGTTGGACCACTGATACCCACATCCACTTCATCAAAGATGAGCGCTGGGGTTTCCATCTTACGTGCCGTGATCACCTGAATAGCCAGCGCAATACGTGACAGTTCGCCACCAGAGGCCACTTTAGCAATCGGCTGCATAGGTTGCCCCGGGTTTGTGGTGACCTTAAATTCAACACGGTCAGCACCGTCCACACTTAAATGGTGCTCGTCAAACTTCACGTCGATGGCAAAAATCCCATGCGGCATGGAAAGGAGATGCATGCTTTCGGTAATGAGTTGCCCCAATTCCTGCGCATACAACTGACGCTGACCGTGCAGCGCTTTCGCTGTTTCCAGCGCCTGAAGATGATGTTTATTTACTGCCAGTGTCAGGGTTTCCAGAGAGTCAGCCTGGTCGTCAAGCTGCTGCTGTTCTTCCAGCAGAGACTGATAAAATTGCGGCAATGCTTCCGGACTAACGTGATGTTTACGGGCCAGTGAGATCTGCTTTGAAATCCGCTGCTCCAGTTCGAACAGGCGATTGGGATCTAAATCCAGACGGTCACAGTAGTGGCGCAGTTCATCGCTGGCTTCGCTAAGCTGAATTGTGGCTTCTTCCAGCATGTCGAGAATGCCAGAAAGTTTACCGTCCATATCGGCCAGTTCAGTGACCAGCTGTTTTGCCGTATACAACTGACTTTGCAAATTAACGTCTTCGCCGTCGACCATGATTGCCAGCGCATTCTGGCTGGTTGTGAGCAATTGCCCACTGTTGGCCAGACGTTTGTACTCTTCGTCTATTTGTTCAAATTCACCGGGTTGTGGATTGAATTCGTTAAGCTCTTTTAGCTGGTATTGCAGCAATTCGGCCCGGGCGGCGCGTTCCTGGCTTTGTTGTTGGTGATGCGCCAGATCGCGGCAGCTTTGATGCCACAGTTGATAACGCGCAGCCATTTCCTGAATCAGCGTGGATTCGTTCGCGTAGCCATCAAGCAGATTTTTTTGATGCTCAGACCTGGTCAGGAGCTGATGTGCGTGTTGACCATGAATTTGAATGAGCAACTGGCCGAGTTCGCGCAGTTGCGACAGGGGAACGGCGGTACCGTTGATGAAGCCGCGTGAGCGACCATCGCTACTGATTACGCGACGTAGCAAGCACTCGCGGCCCTCTTCAAGCTGATTTTCCTCGAGCCAGCGTAGCGCGGCCGGGGTATCTTTCAGAGAAAAACGGGCGCACAAATCGGCGCGCGAGGCGCCAACGCGCACCATGTCGGCATCGGCCCGTCCGCCCAGACACAAGCCGAGCGCATCAATTGCAATGGATTTACCCGCCCCGGTTTCACCGGTGATGACGGTCATTCCGCTCTGAAAATCGATCTCGAGTTCACGAACGATAGCAAAATTGCTGATGGTCAGTTGTGCCAACATAGCTGTTTTCCTGTATGAAAAACCATAACTGTAATTACGTACAGTATAAACTGGTTTTTTATACAGTAAAGAGCCTGGCGCTAAATTAGAATAATTTTTTTGACCAGCCCAGCTTGGCGCTTAATGTATTGAAATAGCTGTAATCTTTAGGGTGAATCAGATTCAAGTGATAATCACAGCGGCGAATCAGGACATCTTCTCCTTCCTGTATAGGAAGCGCAATCTGGCTGTCGCAGCTGATCTCAAGATCGTTACGGCGATGCGAAAAACGCAGGCGAATCGTACTGCTGCTGTTGATTACCAGCGGGCGAGCCGAGAGCGTATGGGGGAACATGGGCACCAGAGTGATCGCGTCCAGCGAGGGGGTCAGAATGGGGCCGCCAGCGGAGAGCGAATAGGCCGTGGAACCCGTAGGGGTGGAGATAATCAATCCATCGGAGCGCTGAGAAAACGCAAAAATTTCGTCAATATAGACTTCGAACTCGATCATGTGCGCGACTTTGCCAGGGTGCAGAACCACTTCGTTGATAGCGGTACTGATGCGCTTCTGGCAGTTTTGCTGGCACACCTGGGCTTCAAGCAGGAAGCGTTTCTCACTGATGTAGTGGCCTTCCAGCACATCGGCTAACTGCTGCAGGGCGTTGTCAGGGTCAAGGTCAGTCAGGAATCCGAGGTTGCCGCGGTTGATGCCGATGACCTTGATGTCATAGCGCGCGAGGGTGCGCGCCGCGCCGAGCATGTTGCCGTCGCCGCCGACCACCACCGCGAGGTCAGCCTGTTGACCAATCTCCGCAAGCGTGCCGGTTTGCACATTGTTGAGCTGTAATTCATGGGCGATTTGCTGCTCCACGATGACCTCATAACCTTTGGTGCATAGCCAACGGTAGAGCATTTCATGTGTGGTCAGTGCCGTGGGGTGACGTGGATGTCCCACAATGCCAATACACTTGAAATGATTATTCATTTTCTCGAGGTCCTTGTAGCGAAGATTGATGACAATGTGAGTGCTTCCCTTGAATCCCTGAATCTGATCCCCATAATAAGCGAAGTTAGCGAGATGAATGCGAAAAAAACGCGGAGAAATTCATGAGTAGTAAAGAACAGAAAACGCCTGAGGGGCAAGCCCCGGAAGAAATTATCATGGATCAGCACGAAGAAGTTGAGGCGGTTGAACCAGACGCTTCTGCTGAGCAGGTGGATCCGCGCGATG
Source organism: Citrobacter sp. GW821-FHT07H02 (assembly GCF_059418505.1). Lineage (NCBI taxonomy): Bacteria > Pseudomonadati > Pseudomonadota > Gammaproteobacteria > Enterobacterales > Enterobacteriaceae > Citrobacter > Citrobacter sp. GW821-FHT07H02. The sequence goes on from NZ_JBWKPZ010000027.1 coordinate 8,758, forward strand.
AAAAAATTGCGAATCTGGAAGCTCAGCTTGCTGAATCCCAGACGCGTGAACGTGACAGCGTGTTGCGTATCAAAGCGGAAATGGAAAACCTGCGCCGCCGTACTGAGCTGGACGTAGAAAAAGCGCACAAGTTTGCGCTGGAAAAATTCGTCAATGAGCTGCTGCCGGTAGTGGATAGCCTGGATCGTGCGCTGGAAGTGGCCGATAAAGCTAACCCGGACATGGCATCTATGGTGGAAGGTATTGAATTGACGCTGAAATCCATGCTGGATGTTGTGCGTAAATTTGGTGTTGAAGTGATTGCAGACGTCAACGTACCGTTAGATCCGAACGTGCATCAGGCGATTGCTATGGTGGAATCTGAAGATGTTACGCCGGGCAATGTACTGGGTGTGATGCAAAAAGGGTATACGCTGAACGGTCGTACCATTCGTGCTGCCATGGTCACCGTGGCAAAAGCGAAGGGCTAATCTGCCTCTCATAGTGCCGGGTAGCGGCTGACGCCTTACCCGGCCTACAATTCCTGACCTTATTCCGCCACACTTTCCCGCAGCGGTTTTACCGGCAATACCTGCACCTGTTTAATCATATTGTCCTGCACGTCGAGAATATCGATATCGTACTGACCGATACGTACGCGGGTACCCGCTATCGGGATCTCTTCCAGTGCTTCCAGGATAATGCCGTTTACCGTCCGGGCATCGTCTTCGGGGAGATGCCAGTTAAACGCCTTGTTGATTTCACGAACGTTGGCGCTACCGTCAATGATTACCGAACCGTCATTTTGCGGCGTCACTTCTTCTGCCAGGGTGGGGGACATGGAGGTCGTGAAGTCACCAACAATCTCTTCCAGAATGTCTTCAACCGTCACCAGCCCCTGAATATCGCCGTATTCGTTGACCACCAGACCGACTTTCTTTTTATTACGTTGAAATTTTACCAGCTGCGTACTGAGCGGTGTTCCTTCCGGTACGTAGTAAATTTCATCGGCGGCGCGCAGCATCGTCTCTTTGGTGAACTCTTTCTTTTCCGACATCAGTCGCCAGGCTTCACGAACCCGCAGCATGCTTATGGCATCATCCAGTGACTCACGATAGAGCACGATGCGCCCGTGCGGCGAGTGCGAAAGCTGACGCACAATCGACTTCCAGTCGTCGTTGATGTCGATCCCGATAATCTCGTTGCGCGGAACCATAATGTCGTCAACGCTGACCTTTTCCAGGTCCAGCACCGACAGCAGCATATCCTGATTGCGACGGGAAATTTGCGAGCGCGATTCGTTCACAAGGGTCCGCAGTTCATCTTTACTCAGCGAACTACTTATAACGATATCCGTTTTGATGCCCATCATTCGCATCAGCAGACGGGTAATGGTATTGAGCAGCCAGACCAGCGGCATCATCAGTATCTGCAATGGCGCAAGCAGGAAGCTGCTTGGATAAGCGACCTTTTCCGGGTACAGCGCGGCGATGGTTTTTGGTAAGACTTCCGCGAACACCAGCACCACAAAAGTGAGCACGCCGGTGGCGATCGCTACGCCAGCATCACCGTACAGTCGCATACCGACAATCGTGCCGAGCGCCGACGCCAGAATATTCACCAGGTTATTGCCGATCAGCACCAGACTGATCAAACGGTCCGGCTTGCGCAGCAATTTTTCCACGCGTTTTGCAGGGCGATTGCCTTGTTTTGCCAGATGACGAAGGCGGTAGCGGTTCAGCGTCATCATTCCGGTTTCGGAGCCGGAAAAATAGGCTGAGATAACCACCATGATGATCAGCGTGACGATCAGCGTGGTGGTGGAAATATGTTCCAGGGGAAACTCCTTAGAGGGTTTAGCTTACAAACTGCTGCAATACACGACTGCCAAAATAGGCCATTGTCAGAATGCCCGCGCCAGCAACGTTAAACCAGACGACACGGCGTCCGCGCCAGCCTTCATGGTAATGCCCCCACAACAGGACAATATAGACAAACCATGCCACGATGGAGAGCACCGCCTTGTCGATATTTTCCATGCTGAACAGGTTATGCATGTAAAACAGACCAGTACAAAGAGTCAGCGTCAGCAGTACGACGCCAATCTGCGTGATGTGAAACATTTTGCGCTCAATGCTCATCAGCGGTGGCATTTCATTACTGAAGGCCAGCTTTTTGTTCTTTAACTGGTAGTCAATCCACGCCAGTTGTAAGGCATACAGCGCAGCAATAATGAGCGTTGCGTAAGAGAACAGCGACAATCCGATGTGTATCATCATGCCTGGCGTTGCTTCGAGGTGAGTAATGTACTCATTCGGCATGAACGTGGCGAAGGCCAGATTGATCAGCGCAAATGCGTAGACGATAGGCAACAAAAGCCAGCCGCGATTGCGTGAGGCAACAATGGTCATCACGGTGCAAATCATCAGGCTGACCAGCGAGCCAACGTTTAACAGGCTCAGGTTTTGTCCGCTGCCGTCGCCAGGCAGAATGCGGGCTTCCAGCGCGAACGCGTGACACACCAGCGCGATGACTGCGGAGAGAATGGCCATACGCCGCCAGCCGCTGTTTTTTTGCAGCAGACCAGGAACGATCAGCGCAAGGCTGATGGAATAGGCGACAAGGGCGAGCAGGGCAAAAACGGGCATATTAAGTGTCGACAGTTGGCCAGTAGGAAGAGAAGCAGTATAGCGTTACGTGACCGCTGCTCCAACCGTTGCATAACAACAAAGACGGCTTCATGTTATACTGCGGCAAAATTCTGTAGATGTGTCGCGCTAGCGACCAACCGTTTCCACCCCAGGCGAGAGACAATGTTTGATAATTTAACCGATCGTTTGTCGCGCACACTGCGCAATATCAGTGGCCGTGGACGCCTTACTGAAGACAACGTTAAAGAGACGCTGCGCGAAGTGCGCATGGCGCTGCTGGAGGCTGACGTTGCGCTGCCGGTAGTGCGTGAGTTTATCAATCGCGTAAAAGAGAAAGCGGTTGGTCATGAAGTTAACAAGAGCCTGACGCCAGGGCAGGAGTTCGTCAAGATTGTCCGTAACGAACTGGTTGCGGCAATGGGCGAAGAAAACCAGACGTTGAATCTGGCTGCACAGCCACCAGCTGTCGTGCTGATGGCGGGTTTGCAGGGTGCAGGTAAAACGACCAGCGTCGGTAAGCTGGGTAAATTCCTGCGCGAGAAGCACAAGAAGAAAGTGCTGGTTGTCTCTGCCGACGTCTATCGCCCGGCGGCGATCAAACAGCTGGAAACGTTAGCTGAGCAAGTTGGCGTCGATTTCTTCCCATCTGACGTAGGTCAGAAGCCGGTTGATATCGTTAATGCGGCGCTGAAAGAAGCGAAGCTGAAATTCTACGACGTGCTGCTGGTGGATACCGCCGGTCGTTTGCACGTTGATGAAGCGATGATGGACGAAATCAAACAGGTACACGCCGCGATTAATCCGGTTGAGACCCTGTTTGTGGTTGACGCCATGACCGGTCAGGATGCCGCCAATACGGCAAAAGCGTTTAACGAAGCGCTGCCGTTAACGGGTGTGATACTGACGAAAGTGGACGGTGACGCCCGCGGCGGTGCGGCGCTCTCTATTCGCCATATCACCGGTAAGCCCGTTAAGTTCCTCGGCGTCGGCGAGAAAACTGAAGCGCTGGAGCCGTTCCATCCGGACCGTATCGCTTCCCGAATTCTCGGCATGGGCGATGTGCTGTCGCTGATCGAAGATATCGAAAGCAAAGTTGACCGCGCGCAGGCTGAGAAACTGGCCAGCAAGCTGAAAAAAGGCGACGGCTTCGATCTGAACGACTTCCTTGACCAACTGCGTCAGATGAAAAACATGGGCGGAATGGCGAGCCTGATGGGCAAGCTGCCGGGCATGGGGCAGATTCCTGACAACGTCAAATCGCAGATGGATGACAAAGTGCTGGTGCGTATGGAAGCCATCATCAACTCGATGACCCTGAAAGAGCGCGCCAAGCCGGAAATCATCAAAGGTTCCCGTAAACGTCGTATCGCAGCCGGTTGCGGCATGCAGGTACAGGACGTTAACCGTCTTCTGAAACAGTTCGACGACATGCAGCGCATGATGAAGAAAATGAAGAAAGGCGGTATGGCGAAAATGATGCGTGGTATGAAAGGGATGATGCCCCCCGGGTTCCCTGGCCGCTAAAAACAAGGGAATAAGGCTATCTTGTTTACCATTTTAGCCCCGGGGTGTGCTCAAAATGCTCACGTACTGCATGTACGCTCCGCTTTTTGCGCGCACGCCGGAACTAAACTGGCTGCACCGATATACGCCTTATATCCCTTGTTTGGCATATGTGAAGCATATGCTGATTGCAATTTCCCCAGAAATGAGTAAAATTTTCGGGCTTTTAATATGACACCCGGGCCCCGTCCCTCGATGGGGCCCGGGTGTTCTATTCACACAAGAGGATGTTATGGTAACTATTCGTTTAGCTCGTCACGGCGCTAAAAAGCGTCCGTTCTACCAGGTTGTTGTTACTGACAGCCGTAATGCACGTAACGGTCGCTTCATCGAGCGCGTTGGCTTCTTTAACCCAATCGCTAGCGAAAAAGAAGAAGGCACTCGCCTGGATCTGGATCGCATCGCTCACTGGGTTGGCCAGGGCGCGACTATTTCTGATCGCGTAGCTACGCTGATCAAAGAAGCAAACAAAGCAGCTTAATCTGTCACGGTGGTCATGATGAGCAAGCAACTCGCCGCACAAGTCCCTGTTGAACCCATAGTTCTGGGGAAAATGGGTTCTTCTTACGGTATTCGTGGTTGGCTCAGAGTGTTTTCTTCCACTGAAGACGCCGAAAGCATTTTTGACTATCAGCCCTGGTTTATCCAGAAGGCGGGTCAGTGGCAGCAAGTACAGCTGGAAAGCTGGAAGCACCACAATCAGGATCTGATCATCAAGCTGAAAGGCGTTGACGATCGTGATACTGCGAATCTGCTGACCAATTGCGAAATTGTCGTGGATTCTTCGCAGTTGCCTGCGCTTGAAGAGGGAACCTACTACTGGAAAGACCTGATGGGCTGCCAGGTAGTAACCACTGAAGGCTACGATCTCGGTAAAATCGTCGATATGATGGAAACCGGATCAAATGACGTCATCGTCATTAAGGCAAACCTGAAAGATGCGTTTGGTATCAAGGAACGTCTCGTACCGTTCCTCGATGGGCAGGTTATCAAGAAAGTCGATCTCGCTACTCGTACTATCGAAGTAGATTGGGATCCTGGTTTTTAAACCACCGGATAAACGGTAAAAGACGGCGCTATGTGGATTGGCATAATTAGCCTGTTTCCTGAAATGTTCCGCGCAATTACCGATTACGGGGTAACTGGCCGGGCAGTAAAAAATGGCCTGCTGAGCATCCAGAGCTGGAGTCCTCGGGACTTCACGCATGACCGGCACCGTACCGTGGACGATCGTCCTTACGGCGGCGGACCGGGGATGTTAATGATGGTGCAACCCTTGCGGGATGCTATTCATGCAGCAAAAAGCGCGGCGGGTGAAGGCGCAAAGGTGATTTATCTGTCACCTCAGGGACGCAAGCTTGATCAAGCGGGCGTTAGCGAACTGGCAACGAATCAAAAACTGATTCTGGTGTGTGGTCGCTACGAAGGCATAGATGAGCGCGTGATCCAAACCGAAATTGACGAAGAATGGTCAATCGGCGATTACGTTCTCAGTGGTGGTGAGTTACCAGCAATGACGCTGATCGACTCCGTTTCCCGGTTCATTCCGGGGGTACTGGGGCATGAAGCTTCGGCAACGGAAGATTCTTTTGCCGATGGATTGCTGGACTGTCCACACTATACCCGACCTGAAGTGTTAGAGACGATGGAAGTACCGGCGGTGTTACTGTCGGGGAACCATGCTGAGATACGTCGCTGGCGTTTGAAGCAGTCGCTGGGCCGTACCTGGCTTAGAAGACCTGAACTTCTGGAAAACCTGGCTCTGACTGAAGAGCAAGCAAGGTTGCTGGCGGAGTTCAAAACGGAACACGCACAACAGCAACATAAACATGATGGGCATGCGTAACACGCTCCCGATATATCAGTTTACCCAGGATAAGAGATTAAATTATGAGCAACATTATTAAGCAACTTGAACAAGAGCAGATGAAGCAGGACGTACCTTCCTTCCGTCCGGGTGATACCGTGGAAGTGAAAGTATGGGTTGTTGAAGGTTCCAAAAAACGTCTGCAGGCATTTGAGGGCGTGGTTATCGCTATTCGTAACCGCGGTCTGCACTCTGCATTCACTGTTCGTAAAATTTCCAACGGCGAAGGCGTTGAGCGTGTCTTCCAGACTCACTCTCCGGTAGTTGACAGCATCTCTGTCAAACGTCGTGGTGCTGTTCGTCAAGCTAAACTGTACTACCTGCGTGAGCGTACTGGTAAGTCTGCTCGTATCAAAGAGCGTCTTAACTGATAACGCATTCACGCTACATCCAAAGCGTGTTGTAAAACAAGGGGTTGGCGAATTGCTAGCCCCTTTTTTATTGGTGGTGGCGGCAAATTGGCGGCAGAGATTGGCTCGATGGCGACAGATATAAAAAAACCTGCCGAAGCAGGTTTAAAGCCAGAGTTGCTGTTGCTGGTTTCTGACAGGGTGGGGTGGCGCTGGATCAACAGCTCCCGGTTTTACTATAAAACGCGAGAGCGTTTCGAATGTGATAAATGTACAACCGCAGTTGATATTTTGGCATTGATGGTAACGTTCTTTCGTTTCAGTACTCAGATATCGACTGGTGCGAGCATGTGCGGCATTTTGGCATAACGGGCAATGCATCATAGTTTTTTCCCCGACTGGCATGTTTATGGGGATGATAAACCTTAATGTTGCATTTGCAAGTTTTGACTTGTTTTTTCAGTTTGGGTGCTGTGGTGCTTTACCACCTTTATCGTTCTCGCCCTTAAAGTCAGCCTTTCCACTTTCTTGAAGCTCGGCAAGAGGGGTCGCTCTTCTGAATACAGCTAGTAGCATCTTTAGCTGTACTAGTTCGTCTGCGCCTGAAAGCCGGACAAGATATTTATGCTGTTCTTCACTCAGTCCCATAACCTTTTCAAGCGCTTTCACAGAGCTGGCTACGAGTTGAATTTCACGTTCTTGGTTCTGCAAGCGTAGTTTGTCAGATTTTAGTTTTGCCCACTCTCTTTGCCTATATGTACGCATTACTCGATCGTAAACTTTATTGGCTGTAAAGATGCTTGCAGCGACGGCAGCGACAAGTTCTGCAATCTGCCAGGCAATGTCAGTGAGTGCGGAAAGCTCTATAAAGCCGGGAGAGGCATACTGAATTTTCTTCACTACAGGGCGATAGTCCGGTGGCGTCGAGGTGTAAACCCCTCTGAAAAAATTCACAACACTATGACCGCCTTCCCAGGGCATCGTAGAATATCCCCATACCTCACCATCCTTTTCAGTTGGACTGGTAACCTCTCTTGAACGGCACTGTAAGGCGTAAAAGAAGCCATATAATTGCAGATACTCTTTCGTAAATACCGCAAACTCTGCTAACTCCCAGCGCCTATCAAGTTTAATTATTACTTTTTCCATTGTGAGACCATTGCATTTAACGATGTTTAAAATAATCTACTAATTATCTGATAGATATCAATTCTTGAATGTGACCGATGGCTTTTTACTATAAAAAATCCCCGCAATAGCGGGGATAGCTAATGTGTTCTAGAGTCAAAGGACATGTCAAACTATGGAGATTAATGCTGCCTTAAAGCGTTAGTAACACTTCGTCAGTTTTCTAACAGCGAGTCATAGCCAACATCGGAGAGCTTAACCTCAAGCTCTAACCCCGTCGTGAAGCCGTTCCCGTTAAGGCTATGCACCACACGGCTGATTATCCACGCCTGTTCGTCTATAACGCGCTTAAAGCCTTTTACCGCAACCGGTGTTTCAGGAAATAAATCAGCGCGGCCAGTGGCGAGTGTAATCGAAAATTCCGCCACCCCACGCTGTATCCTGTCCCACTTCGCCTGAGCTGCGCGCATGGCCTGCGCCTTTGTCGCGTAGATGGTCGTGAGTTCCAGAACATTGTCGGACTCACCGGCCATATACTCACCTTCCCGCGCTTCCTGCTCCTTTTTCTTTTTAGCCTTTGCCGATGTTTTGGCGGCCTTCGGGTGCTGCAGCGCACGCAGGTGCTGCTCTTTGGGTTTGCGTTTGAGCTTCACCTTTTGCTTTTGCGGTTTCGGGTCTCTGGTGTGCAGCCATTTCGCCGTTACGCCGGTGTAAGCCTCACGGTCTGCAATGGCGAACTGATGGCGGTCGCCGTCACCGCGTTCGACGGTCATTTGTGAGATAGGCTTACCACTGGCCGTCATCGCGCTACCGGCTTTCAGGAATAACAATTTCCCGGCCTTGACCGAAACCGTTGCCCCGTTACGATCCGCCAGTCGGGACAAAAACGCCGCGTCGGATTCCTGAGACTGGTCGATATGCGGCACAGCAACAGATTTCAGGGTATCAGCCACGCTGGCCGTCAGTTTGTTACGCTGCGCGATAGCCTCAACAATCACCCCGAGCCTGGTGTCGTGCCATGACTGCTCGCGGCGCGAGTTCAGCGTCCCACGAAAATCCGCGCTGCGCCCCCGGATGGTCAGCCTGTCAGGCGCGCCCCGGTGCTCGATTTCGTCGACCGTGAAACTCCCTTTGTTTATCAGCGCCGAGCCCTGCCAGCCCAGCCACAGTGTCAGCGATGCCCCGCGCGGCGGCAGCTCGACCAGCCCGTCAGAATCATCAAGCTCGATATCAAGCTGATCAGCCTCGAATCCGCGATTGTCGGTCATGGTCAGCCCGATAAGCCGGTCGCTGAAATTCTGTGTAATATCTGCGCCATCGAGCGTGAGCATAAAGTCAGGGGCGATGCGCGCGCCAGCCTGAATGTTCATTCCCGTTATCATCCTGCCAGCCCCCCGAGCCAGTTACCGGCAGACGTAACCAGATTATCAGCCTGCGTTTTCAGGTCGCCGTAGATGGCCGCGAGCGAATCATCCACCCGCTTAAGCGACAGGCTAAACTCGATTTTTCGCGCTGCGCCGTCGCTGAAAAGCTCGGTGTGGTTGTGGGTCACTTTATCGATGACATACATCCCGTGGATCATGCCGGTTCCGTCAATCAGCGGCCATGCGCGCCCCTCGTCGGCCATCAGTTCGATGGCCGTCAGTGACAAACGACCGCCGGTGATTTCAGGGTAAAGCGTGCCCGACAGGGTGCGCGAGGTTTCACCCTCCCCGAGATACTGGTAAGCCGGTGGCTTGCCGATACGATCATTTGACACCCACCGGTAGTCCTTCGAATACTGCATTGACTGATGCGGCAGGGTGCGCCGTTCAAACACAAAAAAGCCCAGCACCATAAGCATTTTTATCCCTCCCTCAGTCGAGTCTCATACTGGATCGCTGGCGCGCACGTTTCTCGCGGTCAAGTTTGTCGACGGCGTCACGGAGCTGGCGGTCAAGGTCACTGCCCGGCGCGACCCCGCCCTGTAGATTGATGTTGTATTCGCTTTTGCTCTGGTCGATATAAGATCGGCCTGCGGGCGCTGTGACCGGCTGATACGCCTGATAGCCGCCATAACCTGCGGTCGCAGGGATATACCCGCCATTCGGGGACGCCTTATTCGCTTTCGCTGCCGTCTGGTCGAGGTCGCTGGATTCTTTTTTGATAACGCCGAGTTTTTCCAGCAGCCAGCCAACCTTGCCGCTCAGGCTGTTAAACATCTTGAGCGGCATCATCAGCGCATCAGCCAGCGCCTGACCAAACGCAACGCCGACATTTTTGCAACTGTCGAGGGTGTCCTGCGTGGCTTTCACCGGCGCAAGCAGGTCTTTAAACCACTGGCAGACGACACCCAGCTTTTCAGCGATGGCGTCAAACACCGGCGCGAGCGGGGTAAACATGTCCCCCACCGGTGCAAAGGCGGCTTTCAGTCCCTCCACCACGCCTGAGAAGAATGCACCGAGCGGCTCCCAGTATTTACGGATCAGCAACGCACCGGCCACCACTGCACCGGCAACCGCCAGCACCGGCAGGCTGATTGCGCCAATGGCCGTGACAATCGCGCCGCCAACCGTGCTGAAAACCACACCGAGCACGCCAGCCGCCGCAATGATGGCATTAATCCCCATCACCACCGGCCATGCAACAAGGCCAATCCCGCCCATCACACCTATCAGCGCCAGCGCGCCCCCGACCACCACGCCGATGGTGGTCGCCAGCCCTTTATTTTTCTGAATCCAGCCGTCGAGCCTGAGCACATAGTGCGTGGCCGTCTGCGTCAGCTTACGAAGTGAGCCCTCCTGCTGATCAAACAGGTCAGTGCCGACCGCCTCATAGGCAGACTGAAACTCTTTAAAGTCGCCGCCGAGGTTATCCTGCATCACCTTAACCAGTTCCTCGGTCTTACCGTCCGAGGCTTTAAACGCGGCAGTGAGCTGGTCGAGCTTGCCGCTTGATGCAGCGGCCATCAGAACGGCCGCCGCCGAGCTGGCCTCTTCACCGAAAATGGTTTTCATGTATTCGGCTTTCTGACCCGTTCCGAGATTGTTTTTCTCAAAACTGCGCTGCATTTCCTTCAGGATGGAAAATATCGGGCGCGTATTGCCTTTGCTATCTGACGTTTTAATGCCGAGCTCTTTGATGGCGTCGTACGCTTTACCGGTTGGTGCCTGCAAGCGACTCAGAACGGCACGGCTCCCTGTACCCGCCATTGAGCCGGTGATTTTAGAATCGTGCAGCGCCCCCACCATTGCGGCGGTTTCTTCGATACTCACCCCGGCATTTTTCGCCACCGGCGCGGCATAGGTCAGCGCATCGCTCATCCCGTCAAAGTCAGCGGCGGTTTTGTTCATCGTCATCGAGAGAACATCGCCAATATGCGCGACTTTATCGTTAGAGAGCTGGAAAGCGGATTTCATGCCGGTCAGCAGCGCGGCGTTCTCTTCCATCGTGCGCTTGTTGGACAGCGCCATATTCAGTGTGACCGGCGTCGCCGCCTGAATAGCCGCCGCATCGCCGCCGCTTTTGGCAATGATAATCTGCGCACCCGCCGCATCATCGGCAGAGGCAGCGGTATTGTCACCGAGCTGGCGCGCCTGTTTACGCAGCGCCTGCATTTCGGGCGACTGTTTGTCGACACCGAGCACCGCCTGCAGCTCTGAGTTTTTCTGTGCAAATTCATAACCCGGCGTCAGCAGCTTAACCCCTGCCATGGTTCCTGTTGTCGCAATACCGACACCGGCCGCGCCAGCCGCCGCCATGCTACCGGCAAGCGATTTACCGGCCTGATACCGCGCTTTTACCCGGCTTAACTTCGCCTGCTGTGCGCTGACTTTCGCCAGTGCCTCACGCTGACGATTGAGCTGTGCGATCGTCTCACTGATGCGCGATTTAAGCCCCCGCTCATCATTTGCCAGATTGCGGGTATTAATCCCCGCCGCACCGAGCTCGCGTTGCTGGCGTTTAACAGACTCAGTGAGGCTGTTGTATTTCGTCTGCAGCCCGTCGGCGGCACGCTTCGCCGATTCAAGCACCTGCGCCTGCGCACGTGTCGGGCGCTCGGTGTTTTTAAACTGCGTGGCAAGGGCTTGCGCTTCCTGTTTCGCTTTCTCAAGCGAGTGACCGGTCACGGCAAGCTGTGCGCTGGCTTTGCGGAATCCGTCAATACGGGACGCCTGCGCGTTAAGTTCGCGCAGGCTTTTCTGTGAATTGCGGATATCACCGGACAGGGATTTGCTGGCGTTCTGAATCGCTTTTAGCGGGCGGCTTGCCCGGTCGACTGCGTTCAGCAGCACCTCGATTCTGACGTTATTGCTCATGATGGCTTCCGCTTCGTTGCAGCGCCTTATCGCGCCATGTCAGGAGTTCGGTCACGCTCAGGGAATTCAGCTCTGATGGCGGCCAGTGGAAGATCACCGCGATATCCGCCATCAGGTCATCGACCGACAGTTTTTCCGGGAAGGTCAGCGACCCGAAGCCGGTGACAAAAAACCGACCACCTTACCGGCCAGCGAAATCAGGTCTGACGCATCCAGACGCGCGAGCTCGTGCTCGGTCAGTGCCGGATACGTCATGCGCGGCAGCACCTTAATCAGCGCATCAACGTCGGAACTTGCCAGCGACGCCAGTGACACCCCGCGCAGGGTTCCCGCATTCGGTTTGGTTAAGGTGACCTGCTCAATTTTCTGTTCACCGCGCATCAGCGGGGTGTCAAAAATAACGACATTTGGATTGACGTTTTCAGTGTCAGCAACAGCAGTTTCATTGATATTTTTCATTTTCTCTCTCGTCAGAATAAGTGACCGGCCAGCCCCGCTGACCGGTTAAGGGATTACAGGCCAATCGCCTTGCGGTGCTCTGCCATACGGTCGACACCGTCGACTTTCAGCACCATGTTGATCACGTCAATCTCGATGACTTCTTTGCCGTCGATCGTGAGCTGGTAATAGGCGCACTCGGTCGCCATTTTGGTCGTGCCGCTTTCGCCCTGCTTATTTTCACCGCCGTCGTATTCTTTATGACGGCCACGCATCACTACTTCGACGGCAGAAATCGCGCCGGTGTCGTCACGCTGATAAGAGCCGGTAAAACGCAGCGGCACGCTGTCAGCACCCGGCGAGGCGTACTGCGCCCACAATTCAATGTCAGGCAGACCGCCTAGCGTCCACTCAAGCGACAGCGCATCGTCATCGAGGCCGAGGTCAACCGACACCGCCCCCGGCATCCCGCCGCCGCGATATTTCTCCAGCTTGCGGGTCAGTTTTGGCAGGGTGACGGATTCAACAACGCCCATATAACTCAGGCCATCGTTGAACATATTCAGGTATTTCAGTTTGCGGGGTAACGCCATGCTCAGGGCTCCTTAGCTGTTGACCGAGTCCGACAGGTTCGCCAGATAGGTATCGGTGATGCGCTGGCGAAGGGTCAGGTTTTCCAGCGGTGGGACGGGGGTATAGTCGTAATCGATATACAGTTTCCCCACTTTCAGGGTCGCGGTGTCGTTCGACTCCGGGTCGTACCAGCAGAAGCCGTCAACGATATAACCATTGGTTTTCAGCTCGCGGAATTTGGCATTGATACCGGAAACGATGTCGCGAATGAGGGTCGGGGTAATGGGTTTATCCATCGCCCACGCGTGCGCCTCCGCCATCGTGTCGGCCAGTACCTGCGCGGTGCGGGTGTAGTTCTCAAACAGGAAAAGCGGGTCATCCGAGCAGGTACGGTTGCCCCAAAACTTGAAACCATCATTGCGGATAAGCGTAGTGACACCGGCCTGATTCAGCAGGTTGGCGTCGGTCGCCGGTTCCTGCAAATCCCACGATACTGAGGCGCTGACGCCGGTCACTCCGTTAACGCCAACGTTAGACAGGGTTTTATGCCAGCCGATCGTCTGGTCGATTTTGGCACGCAGGCCGAGTGCGCGCGCCGTCGCCCAGGCTGTTGCTGTCGCGTTCGCCGTGGTGTCCCATGCCAGAAAATCAGGGAAGATGACCATCAGCTCGCGCTGGCTGAAATTCTCGCGGTAGTCGATGGCCTCAGAAATGGTTTTACAGCCCCACGCGCTGACATAGCCAAAGGCGCGCAGGCTCTGACAGGTGGACGCGAGCGCGGTCGCCACTTCCTGCGAATCCAGCCCCGGCACGCCGAGAATACGAGGCTTAACGCCGGTGACGGTTTTCGCCGTCAGCAGGGCTTTCAGCCCGGTATATTTGCCGTTTTCATCGGTGGTGCCGATGATATTGGAAATGGTTTGTTTGTGTGCCGCCTCGGGGTTCTCCGGGTCTTCGATACCTTCGGCCACACGCACGGCCACGATGACCGGTTTGCACTGGTCAGCGATAGCCTGCAGGGACGTCGACAGCGTGCCCTGTTTACCGGCTTTACCGATAGCGCTCTGCACGTTCGTAATAAGCACCGGCTCATTGAGGGGAAATGTTTTTTCGTCAGCATCGCTGGCCGTACAGACCATGCCGATAATGGCCGTTGAAACGGTGGAAATGGTGCGGACGCCATCGTTAATCTCGATGACCTCGACGCCGTGATGATAGTCGCTCATCCGTTTAACTCCGTGGTTAAGGGGTGCAACTATTTTCTGTTGTGTAAGCGACAGGCGCGATGAAATGGCGTTGGCGGGGATACAACACAACAAGCAAAAAGCCCTCCGGGTGGAGGGCTTGCGTTATTCAGGTACTGGCGGCAGGTCGATTAACAACGGATCGGAGGTATCAACCCGGCTCAGAAGCACGGTGTATGTCTCCCATTGCTCAAGCCGTTTTACCTCTTCGGGGGTGGCAATCCCCAGCTTAACCGCACGGCTCAGGGGGGCAATGATAATTTCCGCCTCCTGCATGAGTGCTGTCCTCTGAGTTTCAGCGCGGGCGACAAGCTCTTCTGTCGTGAGCGGCGGCGGATCGGACAACACCGGCTGCCCATATTCATTCGCCACAATAATTCGGCCATCGGACTGGCCTGTCATCAGGGTCTGATACCATTGCGGTGAGATGGCAAGCGCATCATCAGGCCAGCCAGACTCTGAGTTTTCATATAAATCTTTCATCGAATAAAAGTAAAAGCCATTCAATGAGGGGCTGTAAAAATATTGCTCGTCCATCGGTTAATGTCCTGTTGCTTCCCAGAATAAGGGAAAGTTTTGGTTAGCATTAAGCCTTGCGCCGGTTCTGGAATATTGTGAAACCGAACATTCAAGCGTACCGGCCACATTCGCCGTATAAGGCGTGACCTGAATATTTCTCATCGCATTTGGAAACGCTGTCGGAAATGTGATGTTCTGATATCCGCCGGTCTGGTTGGTGTAACCCCACTGGCGGATCCTTCCTGTTGTACCGTCGCGCTCCCAGCCGTTCTGACCAAGGCTTGCCGTGTTTTTCAGGTTATAGCGCGCATCGGATTCAGCCTTCGAATATGACTGACCGTTAGGGGTGTAATTACCTTTTGGTTGAAAGGCTCCGTTAACCCACACTTCGGTTGCCAGTTGCACCACGGCGTTACTGGATGTATGCCGCATGTACGGTTTTGCCGCATTGCCTGAATTAAAGCCTGCGGTAACGCATCCATCCTGAGAAATCGCACTAATTTCAGCCGGAGTGGGCTTGTTTGCCGCATCATATTGCTTCGTCCAGGCAGACCAGACTCCACCGTAGAGCGTGCGAATGTATGAGCGGGAATTGTTGTAGACCCGGTAAACCTGCGTTATCCCGGCGTGTTTATACACCTCCAGAGAACCGGCAATAGCCTCGGGGTAGTTTTTCCCTGTTTGCGCCTGCGCATTTGCGGGCTGGTAATACAGTCCCGGTGTGGTGTGGCTGTTTAAGTCGATAGCGTTGCCGATACCCACCGTCTGACCGTTGAAAATATCCTGCGCGGTCACACTGATATCAGCGGCCAGCGAGCGACCATTTACTTTACGCCCAGAGGGTACACGTCCGCTGGCGTTGTCATTTGCCGCCTTAACCGCTTTCGGGGTCGCGGCGAGGGTCTCAGACACGCTGTCGGTGGCGCTACTGAGCTGGACAATCCCCTTCTGCGACGTGGTCGCGTCCTGAGCCGTGTATTTGCCTTTCGCAAGGTCATACGCCACGTTGACCGCTTTCGGCGTTGCGGCGAGGGTCTCAGAAACGCTGTCGGTGGCGCTACTGAGCTGGACAATCCCTTTCTGCGTCGTGGTCGCATCCTGAGCCGTGTATTTACCTTTCGCAAGGTCATACGCCGCCTTAACCGCTTTCGGTGTTGCGGCGAGGGTCTCAGACACGCTGTCGGTGGCGCTACTGAGCTGGACAATCCCCTTCTGCGCTGTGGTCGCGTCCTGAGCCGTGTATTTACCTTTCGCAAGGTCATACGCCACTTTGACCGCTTTCGGTGTCGCGGCGAGCGCCTCAGACCCGCTGTCGGTCGCACTGCTTAACTGTGTGAACCCTTTTTCTTTGAGCGTGGCGTCAGGATGGCGGCGGGACTGCTCATGCTCTGCGAGCTTGTCGTCGACATAATCCTGCGTCGCCATCACCAGTGTCGTATCGATGGACAGCTCGACCGTGTCGATGTCGCTCACCATGATCACCATGCGCAGCGTCTGCGCGCGGCCTGACCCTTCCGCCAGTTCGGGCTTATAACTTTCGGCCATGTTGCCGACCGCAATCAGCGTGCCGGTGTCATCGTAAAGCCCCATTTCACGCAGCCAGAAACCGCCGGTCTCCGGGGGGATCACCAGCTCCGCCACGACATAATTTTTATGTTTTTTGTCCTGGCTGATTTTATTCAGCGGATGACGCCAGACTTCATTGACGAGTTTTGTCTGGCTGGCGTCCGGTTCGGGCAGTTTACCGCCACCATCCCCGACGGCCATCACCGCAAAATTGACTTTCTTCCCGTTCGGGAGCGTGGCCGCCGCCAGTTTTTCCGCACCGGCTCGGGTGATAACGGTTTTATATTTCACTGTCATTGTGTTCTCACTTATCCGGGGTAAACCGTGATGATGTCGCCGTCATAGGTCAGGGCTCCGGTGAAGAGATAACCCGGTATGTCCTGGATAATATTCAGGCCGATAAGATGGCGACTGGCTGGCTTTGCATCGGCAATAAGCCTTTCCATTTCGTAATACATTTCCTCGGTAATACCTGTCTCCAGCACACCGATATCAAGGCGAAACGTCCCCGGCGGGTCGTTCGTCTCCCACCACTCCGTCACGTTAATCAGATACCCGAGCGGCTCGACCACACGACGCACTGCGCCTATCGTTCCTTTGTGCGCATGGATAAACCACGCGCTGCGGATAACCTCGCGTTTGGTCTCTTCCGGCCAGCTCTCATCCCAGCGGTCAACCGAAAACGCCCAGGCCAGCCACGGCAGCAGATTTGCGGGGCAGTTGTCAGGGTTCCAGAGGCGACGCAGCGGGACGGGGGTATTTTCGATATCCGCGCAGGCGCGCGCCGCCGCCACCTCAAGCGGCGACGAGCCCACCGGCAGCAGACGGGTATCACTCATCGTTGCCCCCGATATTTACGCTGTACGCAGTGCAATATGACGCCTGAGTCTCATTGAGTACGATGTCAGCCACCGGCGTGACAAGTTCGACACGCTGCACACCCTCAACGTGAAGCGCGGCATAGATGGCGGACTTGCGGATGTCACGCCCGAGCCGGTGCTGCGCGTTGATATAGGTCTGCAGCTTCGCTTTTGCCGCACTGAGCACTGGCTCGCTTTCGGGGCCGGGATAAAGATAAAGCGCGGCATCGATGGTGTAGTCGACAATGACCGCCGACTGCACGGTCACGCGGTCAGCAACCGGCCTCACATCCTCATCGTTGAGCGCATTACGCACCACGGCGAGCAGTTCCCCGGATGCCGCACCGTTGTTCTCGCGGGACAGTACCGACACGGTCACGCAGGCAGGCTCCGGGCTAATAACAGAGATATCGGCGACCCGCCCGTCAGCGCTGCGGCCATGAAACTGATACGCACCGGTCGACCCGGCCACACTCATTCCCTCAAAAGCCTGTTGAATACGCAGACGATAATCGGTGTCCGACTCCATCACGGCAGGTGTCGGCGGCAACGTGGTTTCATCAGCAGGCGTAATAACAAGACGCTCAACGTTGTAATTTGCGCCGATATTGTCGAGGTCGTTTGCGGCAGCACAGGCCAGCATCACCGCCCGTGCCGACTCATTCACCCGCTGACGCCAGATAACCTCCCGATAAGCATTTTCCTGCAGCAGCTTAACAATCGGCTCAGATTCAAACGTCAGCGTGCGCGCGACCGCGTCCTGTTGCTCTTCGGGATAGAGCGAGACAAGCGTCGCCTTTCGCTCTGTCAGGATGGTTTCATAGTCCAGCTCTTCCACAACATCAGGTGCGGCGAGCTGGCTCAGGTCAACAATAGCCATAACGTTTAACTCAGTGGAAGGGTGATAGAAAAAGGCTGGCCTGATGCCGAACGCGTGCCGGTCATATCGACGTACATCGCGCCGTCATCCTCTCCGCGTTCAAAGGTGATGGTCGACAAACTGACGCGCGGCTCCCACTTCTGGATCGCGGAGTAGCACGCGGCCATAATCTGCAGGCGCAGCGCCGGGGTCTGCGGCTGGTCAATCAGTGCAGACAACAGCGAGCCATATTCGCGGCGCATGACGCGCGAGCCCACCGGCGTGACCAGAATGTCGCGCACGCTTTGCCTGATGTGCTCAACCTCAGAAATACTGAGGCCGGTGTGGCTGTTCATTCCCAGATAACGCACCGTCATTTGACCCCCTTCGTCCAGTTTCCACCCTGCTCCACACCGCCGTGGTCGTGGTCATCGACCTGCACGCCATTTGAGGTAAATTGCCCGCCGGTGTGCTCGATGTTCCCCGACATCTTTCCGCCTTTTTTCACTTCGAGCGTGCCGGTTGTCAGCTTATTGGTACACACCACCTCGGGTGTATCGAGCGTGATGCGGGTGGATGCCTTAACCAGTACCAGCGGCACAGTGGCAGTAATGGACTCTGATGCAATGACGTCGGCGGTTTTGATACCGGATACGGTGAGCGCCCCGTTTTCGGGCTCGTACTCGATAACCGCCCCGTCAGGAAAGGCGATATGAAACGCATCAGGCGAGGCAGACGGCGCGGGATGGTCATCAGAGAAAATGCCGGGCAGCACAAAGGCGGTGTCGAGTTCGCCACCAATGGCAAGAATGAGCACCTGCTCACCAACGGAGGGAGCCCACCACACCCGCGAGCGACCAGCGCGACAGGTCAGCCAGTTTAACCATGTCGTCTGGATCCCACCGCTTTGTACTCGGCATAGCCCCTGTACGGTATTAACCTCAGTCACCACACCTGAGCGGATGAGGTTGCGAATCGCGCGCGCTAGCTCTTGGATTGAAGATAGAGTTTTCATTTCGCTATCATTCACTAAGCAAACAACCATTCCAAACTGGATCAAATGTCTGATCTTTGGTACAAAAAGCATTTGGCAAGGTAATCCTGTCGATAGCAAAGACATATGTGTTATTGAGCGAGGGAATTGTGAACTTTAATGCTTTAAAACCCAGCATTTCGTCTGCCGCTATAGGTGGTGCGGGCTTCTTATCTGCATTAGTAACTATGTTTGTAAACGTTCAATCTGAGCTATCGGTTAAATGGTTTATATTTTTAACATGGTTGAGCATAACTATTTTTATCCTTTTGATTAAGCGTATTGATGATCTCGAAAAAGAGAACAGAACATCTTTTCCTGCACCATATGAAAAGCCAATTAAAATATTAAGTGATGACGGGATTATTCTGATAAAGAAAAATGCAAGTTTCTCTAACAATATAATAGTTGGTTGCTATCTTATTAATGATGAATTTGAAAAAATCGCATTTTCAGCACACGTCTATCATATCCAGGAAAATTTATTGCAGTTAAAAATAATTGATAGTTATTGTACAGATGAAGAGCTTGATTTAATAAATACAAAGGGTGCAAGTTCAATGTTAATTGTCAGGCCTAACATACCTTACGAATTACTCGAAAAGTTTGGAGAGAGAGACTAATGTCTGAACTACACGATGCAAAAATTATTCATATTAACGACAATTTTACTCAATTTGTTATCAATAAGGGTGAGAATGGAAATATACGTAACGGGATGGTGTTTTTAATTTATTCACTTGGGGAAAATATTATAGATCCTGACACGGGAATAGATTTAGGTCGACTTGAAATAGTAAAAGGTGAGGCTATTGTACATCATATACAAGAAAAAATGACCACGTTAATTTCACGTGAATTTATAGAAGAGCCAGTAAAGGAAGAAACTATATATAAACGTGATATTTTTGCGCATCGCAGATTAATTAACGATCGCTATGAAGGTGGCCGTACTCCCTCGAAAAAAGTGAGAATATCCCCAGAGAAAAGAATCAAGCCTCTTTTAAATGTAAATATAGGGGATTATGTTAGAAGAGTGAAGTGATTAAACAACCACTTCATGCATAGTACTGTTAACCGTGAAGATGGGAAATAATAAGCTTCAAGATGGTGTTATTATCCTCATGTGAAGCACCGAGCAACGGGCGAGCCTCGTACTGAACATCCCGGCCATGACGGTTTGGCCGGTCTTTGAGGCCGTACTGATGCACCTGCGCCATTCGCTGCACCTTGCCGGTAAACTCCACCACCGCCGCACTGTCGCTGCCTTTGGCTTTCATAAAACGATTGGTGCGCAGTTTGGCGAACATTTCGCGCTTAATTCGGCCTTTTTTGCTCCGCACAGGCTGGCGCTTTCGCGCCGCATACGGGGTGCCGTCTGGCGCCTGCTGGCGCTTGATGCGCTGTTGCTGACTAGTACGCAGTTTTTTCGCAATCTCAGCCGCCATTTTCCGACGCGCCACCGGTGACAGGCTGGCAATCAGACCGGCAAGACGTTCCTGCAGCGCGGTTAAGTCACTCATCCCACTTACTCACCAGTTCGCCGTTAACGTACAGCTCGACCGGACGCGTCACTGGCTCAGGCAGCGGCGGCTCAGGGGCATAGCTGACATGCAGCGCGCCGTCGACCTCTTTGACGAGCGTGCGCTCGGTCAGCCTCAGGCTGATACTGATATCGAGCGAATCGTCGTTATTGATATCAGTAATCCAGGTGAAACCTTTTTCCCGGCCATCGTCGGTGGTCATAATGTCCGGCTGATGTTCACGCAGCCACGCCTGCACCGGCACGAATATCAAATCGAGGTCGCCGGTAAAGTCGGTCACCACCACGTTAAGCATGTACACCTTTTCAAACGACAGCGAGCTCGCCAGTCGGGAATCGGTATGGCCGTTGTCGGCAAACAGGCGCAGCATATCGGGGTTATTTCGGAGCTGCGGCACGGCGTTAATCAGCGCTTTGCGCAGGCTTTTGTGCTTCTGCATCGAGTTCATCCTGACAGTGTTTTACGGTTTTAACCTGCAGCGCACAGGCAGTCAGTGCGCCCTCAAGACGGCGAATATCCGCACTCAGGTCACCATTAGTTTTCGGGTCACTTCCCGGCATCGGGCAAAGGCTCACTCTCGGGCATCCGCTGACCACAATCACCGGCGCTGGCGCAGGCGGTGCGGGTGTGCAGCCGACGCACAACATCAGGCAGAGCGGCGTTATACCAGCGGCGAAAGGCTTCATTTTCATTAAGTAACCTCGTTATCGTCTGCTCACGGCGGCTGGCCTCTGCGCTTGCCTTTGCGAGCTGTTCGCGCAGTGCCACCTGCGCGGATTCATTACGTCGGGCGAGCGTTCCGGCAACACTGAGCTGATTTTTCAACATGCCAATCGTCGTCTTTTGCTCGCTCGCGACGCGGTTTGCCGTCTCAAAGGAGCGGGATAAATTGCCGTTCTCATGGCGCAACCACAGCAGCCCGAGCACAGTCATCACCAGCGCAGAGGCCAGAAACATCACAATGATTCTGGACACAGACCAGCCCCCTCAATGCGCTGGCGGTAAGTCTCGCGAACGGCCTTAAAGGTCAGAACACAAAGCAGGTAGACCAGCGCTGTAAAGATCCAGCCAGCCCCAAGCAGACAGCCCGTGGTAGCAGAGAAAATAATGAGAGACCATGCGTGGCGCGCCTGCGAAGGTTTGCGACAAAAAACGGCGCGAAATACCTTCATTAGGTCTGGATTGGCGGGAATACTTTTGCCCGTATTTCGTAGCCAGTGCTCATAGGCGACCACACCGGCCAGGCTCGCCGTAATGCAGACAAAACTGCCGAATAGCGCCCATGCGGCTACAAAATTAACGGCAGCGCTTTGCGGCGATACCAGCCCCCAAATCAGAATCAGTGCCAGCAGGGCATCGAACATCAGGGAACGTAAATATTTTTTCATTGGGTTACTCCTTTCATGCAATACGCCAGTTCCCGCGCGCGGCGGTTTTCCAGCCCTTTGTTTTTAGTACCATTGACGTACACCCAGCGGGTGATCTGGTCACATGCCTGCCACCACTGATGACGCTTGATGTAAGAGACCAGCGTCGAGCGACAAGCCGCGCCGGTGCCAACGTTAAAAGAGAAACTGACCAGCGCGTCGTAAACCGGCTGCGGCATGGTGACCGGCACGCAGACCGCGAGACGGCGCTCGGTGTTCAGCACGTCGGCGACCAGATTTTCCGCCGCTTCGCGCTCGGTGATATCGCCTTTCGGTACCACCCCGGCAGTGTGGCCGATGCCTGACGTCCACACGCCCGCGCTGCACTGGTAAGGTGTCAGGCGACACCCTTCGAGGTCGGCAATCAGTGCCAGACCGTCAGGCGAGGTATTCAGCAGACGAAAATCAGGCATCAGTGCCGCCAGCGCTAGCACTGCGGCCACACTGCAACGTTTAACGATTGAGCTCACGGGTCACCCCTTTGTCGATTCCCATTTCTGTCAGGTAACGAAAGGTTTTGCGCCGGTACCAGAAATTCACCGCCGCCGTAAAAATGGCACACAGACTACCCACATACAGCGCCAGTTTTTCGGGCGACATTGCCCCGAAATACGCCAGCCCCACGGCCAGCCAGTAGGCGATAAACGTGGTGATTTTTTCCATACTCAGTCCCATAGGTTCAGGGTCTCCGCCGTGGGTGATGTTTCAACGTCTGGCAGGTCAATCGCCGTGCCATGCGGCAGAATGACGCCCAGCTCAGACAGACCGGGATTAACCTTCAGCACCGTCTCGACCACGCCCTCAGTGCGCCCGTAATACCGGGCGCAAAGTGCGTCGAGGGTGTCACCCTGCATCGCGTAGACTTTCATCAGAGCTGACCCACGATGCAGCGCGGCTTATCCTGCAGACGCGAGACCGACCAGCGCATATCCCGCCACAGGTCATCAATGGTGGTTTCGACGCTGTCGGCTTTTTTGTCACCCTTGCCGGTGGCCTCAACGCCGCGATAACGCTCATACAGGGTGGCGGTTGCCATCGCCGTCACAGCGCTGAGGTAGTGGAAAACACGCACATTCTCGCCGTCGATTTCCTCAGCAGGCACGTTGGCCAGTTGCTTAAACCCTGCGGCCATCTGGCGCAGCCGGTAGTCGTAAAGCTCCGCATTGGTTTCCGCCATGCCAGTCTTGATGGCGTTGCGCAGTCGCGCATCGGAAACCGTCTGCTCAAGTCGCATCAGTTCGCGCACGCGCTTCGGATCCACATCAGGGAAAAAGAACGTGTTTTTAATCACTGCGTCACCCGTCTCCGGTGCGGGAATCACCACGCCCGGTACGTCCTGCGGTTCGTCGGGCTGATTCAGTATTACTGTCGTCATGACAACCTCATTAGGTTGGGCGGTGGACGCCGGTCGCCGTCAGGGTCAATACCCGCTTTGACCGGCGTGCCGCCCGGCTCGGGGAGCGTTCAGTTAACCGGCGGTTTTTACCGCCTTTGGTGGACGCCCGCGCTTTGCTGCCGGTTTGGTGGCAGGTTTGCGCGTGCGCGGTTTAGTCGTTTTACGGGGTGTCGCCTCAGGTTTTGGCTTTAATGCCCGTTCCAGCCGCTCAATCTCTTTGCGCACACCGGCATTGCGGTCGAGCTGCATCGCGCGCTGAAACTGCGCCAGCGCTTCGGCGTTCTGACCGGTATCGCGCAGGGTCAGGCCGGTCACCTTATGCAGACGGGCGCGCACCATGTCGGGAACGTCAGCGCCGTCGGTCAGGCTGATGGTGGTCAGCAGTAATGCGAGGTCGACAGGCTCACCGGCATCGCGCAGGCGCAGTGCGGCAAGCGCCACCTCCTCAACAAGCATGTAAGGTGTGGTGCGGCGATGGTCTGAGGTGAGTCCGTATTTCAGCGCGTAGGGCGCAATTTCCAGCGCGCCAGCGATATCACCGGCATCGAGACGCCACAGCATGACGGTCATCAGAATGTCATCCTGCGCACCACGGCCATCAGCCAGCACACCGGCGACCCACGGCGCATAGAACGGCAGCAGCTCGCGCTTTTTCTCGGCTTTACGCTCGTTTGAACGGATGTTTTTTAACGTGCGGCGGTCTTCGGCCAGCTTTACCAGCATCTGCTCATAGGCGGTTGCATGGCGCAGCGGGGCTTGTTCCCGCTGCGCGGCTTGAGAGGCCGAGACCCGCATCATGTGACGCTGTGCGGGGCTCGTCATGGTCTTACTCTCCGCTTACCGGTGCTTCTGGTGCGGTGAAATCGCCAAGGGTGATGTTTTCCAGCAGGCACCCGGCAGCATAAGCCTCGACCACATAGTCGATATTCATCGACTCGTAGTTTTCCACGCGGTCTTTTTTCGGGTTCTCGTCAATGCTGCGGCGGTGGCTCTCATCCATGAAGTAGATAGAGAGGTTTTCCAGCGTGGTCACGAATACCGCATTCGCCGGGAAGTACGGCACACGCACGGCAGGGAGGTTGCCGATTCGCTTCTGGCTGATGATGATATCCGCCGCGAGCGACTCGGTGTTTTCCTGCTGTTTGTTTACCAGCGGGAAATATTTGTCGGCCAGCAGCTTACGGCCGACGATAGCAACGAGTTTCGGGTCATCCTGATAAATTTCGTCAATCAGGGTGTTGGTACCGTCCATCACCAGCGCGTCGAGGTTCTCATAGTCGCCGTTTTTACCAACGCGAATCACGTCAGAAATAACGCTACCGTCCTCAGCGGTGATTTTGCTCATCACGCGCGCCGGTGCTTCATTGCGGTACTTCTGCAGCCAGCCGACGGCCACATCCTGCAGCATCGGGTTTTTGCTGCGGTCTGAAGTATCAGCGCGGGTGGTACCGTTGAACCCGGCCATGATGAAATCCAGTGCCTGACGCTGGACAATGGCGTCGCGGATGCGGCGCTGGAAGTCCTGAAAACGTGCCCACAGGTCGAGGCGTTTATAGGTCAGGTGGAAGTCAAAGTTAATCTGATTGCACTCGTACTTGTTTGACTCAAGCGCGGTGAAATCTGCGGTCTGGCGCTCTTTGTCGCCCGAGGTGTCGGTCGTGCTGGCGATGGTGCCGGTCACACCGACGCCGATTTTCTCACCCTTCATTTCTGCGACCGGCAGAATGTTAATCATCTGCAGAAATGCGGATGACGCCTGCACGGTGTTCATCAGCGTCTGCGTGACGGACGGCTCGACGGTGAATTTTTTGCTGACGTCATCAACGCTGATGCCGTTCAGTTTAGCGAGCTGGGTCAGATAGGCATTGAACTTAAAACGGGTTTCCTGACGCATAGTATTTCCTGTTTGAATTAATCGGTTGGTCACAGCATCGGGCGGGGTTGCCGCCCGGTTTCGGTCTGCGGTTTATCAGCAGTCGGTCAGCAGCTCATCGCCACCGCCGCCACTGGCTTTCGTGCGTCGCGGCTGGCTGAAACTTTCGGTTTTATCGAGGGTTGTTTTCAGGGCGGAAAATGCCTGGCTGGTTTCTTCAACCTTGCCGGTCACTTCCTGTTTGAAAGAGGCAAACGCGGCTTCCATACCGGAAATGCGCTCCTCCTGTTTGGTCAGGTTGGTCTGCACATGCTCACTGACGGTGGTCACCGCCTCATGCACATCATTCAGGCGCGCATCGTCGCTGACCTGCTTACGGCTGAAAATGGCTTTCACCTTATCGGCAAGGCTGTTGAGCACCGTGTCGGGAACGTCTTCAAATTCCAGCTCGGCCAGCGTGGCAACGGAAAAAACGTTTTCAGGGTTGGCCTTAAAGCGCTGCAGCGGGTTGTGCTTCGCGGTGCGGCAGAATTCGAGGTATTCAGTACCGAGGCTCGCCGGGTCATCGGTGACCGCAAGGCCGACGAGGTAGCATTTGCCGGTATTGGCAAAATTCGGCTGAATTTCCATTGAGGTGTAGACCTTCTGCGCGGCTTTATTCATCGCGATAAGGTCATCGGTCGGGGTGATTTTAGCGAATAACGCCCATTTGCCGTTAAGCGCAGAATCGTCATCAATCTTCTCGGCTTTCAGCTCGACCACATCGCCTAAGCGCTTGAATACGCTATCGGGCAGCAGGCCGCGCAGGTGTTCGAGGTTGATACGGCAACCGTAGACACGCGGGTCAAACGATTCGGCCATTTCCTGAATATCGTTACCGCTGATAATGCGGCCGTCGCAGGTATCACCCTCGACGCCGATGCGAAAGAATTTTGAGACTTTTTTTGCCATTGTCAGGAGTCCTGAGGTTGGGGTTACTGGTCACCACCAGTTTCCAGACTCAGGACACCCTCAGCCACCTGTCACGACTGGACAACATCTCACACAACAGCACCTTAGCGAATCACTGACGGCCATTAAGTAGCCTTGACCTGAATCCATCACGGCGAGGCATCAATGACCATTTCCACCGATACAACGCTAATGCATGACCCGCGACGGCAGGCATCGCTGCTTTACTGGCAGGGCTTTTCCGTGCCACAGATTGCCGAAATGCTGCAGGTCAAACGCCCGACCGTTCAGAGCTGGAAGCAGCGCGATGGCTGGGACGGCATCGCACCGATTTCCCGCGTCGAAAGCAGCCTTGAGGCGCGCCTGATTCAGCTCATTGCCAAGCCGCAAAAATCAGGCGGCGACTTCAAAGAGATTGACCTGCTCGGACGGCAGATTGAACGACTGGCGCGCGTTAGCCGTTACAGCCAGACCGGCAACGAGGTTGACCTTAACCCCAACGTCGCCAACCGCAACAAGGGCGAGCGTAAGAAGCCGAAAAAGAACTTTTTCAGCGACGAGGCTATTGAAAAACTGGAGGAGTTATTTTTCGACCAGTCGTTCGAGTACCAGTTACAGTGGTACCGCGCCGGGCTGGCGCACCGCATTCGTGACATACTCAAATCCCGACAGATTGGCGCGACGTTTTATTTCTCCCGCGAGGCACTGCTGCGCGCGCTCAAGACCGGCCACAACCAAATCTTTCTGTCGGCCAGTAAAACGCAGGCTTACGTGTTCCGTGAATACATCATCCAGTTTGCGCGGCTGGTCGATGTCGACCTGACCGGCGACCCGATTGTCATCGGCAACAATGGCGCAAAGCTGATTTTTCTCGGTACCAATTCCAACACCGCGCAGAGCCATAACGGCGACCTGTATGTCGATGAAATATTCTGGATCCCGAATTTTCAGAAGCTGCGCAAAGTCGCGTCGGGCATGGCCTCGCAGAAGCACCTGCGCTCAACCTACTTTTCGACACCTTCCACGCTGGCGCACGGCGCTTACCCCTTCTGGTCTGGCGAACTGTTCAACAAGGGGCGCAGCCGTATTGCTGACCGCATCGAAATCGACATCAGTCACAGCGCGCTCGCCGGTGGCCAGCTCTGCGATGATGGCCAGTGGCGGCAGATTGTCACTATTGAGGACGCCCTTGCCGGTGGCTGCACCCTGTTCGACCTCGACCAGCTCAAACGCGAAAACAGTGATGAGGACTTTAAGAACCTGTTTATGTGCGAGTTTGTCGACGATAAAGCGTCGGTATTCCCGTTCGAGGAGCTGCAGCGCTGCATGGTCGACGTGATGGAAGAATGGGAGGACTTTGCCCCGTTTGCCGACCATCCGTTCGGCTCGCGACCTGTCTGGATTGGCTACGACCCCTCACACACCGGCGACAGTGCCGGGTGCGTCGTACTCGCGCCGCCGGTGGTCTCGGGTGGCAAGTTCCGCATGCTGGAGCGCCATCAGTGGAAAGGCATGGACTTTGCCGCGCAGGCAGAGGGCATCCGCAAACTGACCGAGAAATACAACGTCGAATACATCGGCATTGACGCAACCGGCCTCGGCCTCGGCGTGTTCCAGTTGGTGCGCTCATTCTACCCGGCGGCACGTGGCATCCGTTACACGCCTGAAATGAAAACCGCAATGGTGCTCAAGGCAAAAGACACCATTCGCCGCGGCTGTCTGGAGTACGACGCCGGGGCAACCGACGTCACGCAGTCTTTTATGTCCATCCGCAAAACCATGACCAGCAGCGGGCGCAGCGCCACCTACGAGGCCAGTCGCACCGAGGAAGCCAGTCACGCCGATATCGCATGGGCGACCATGCACGCTCTGTTAAACGAACCGCTTTCCGCCGGTAGTGGCATGCAGCCTAAATCTATTCTGGAGTTCAACTAATGGGTAAGCAAAAATCCCGCAAAGCCGCTGCGCAGAAGGCCAGCAAGCCACAACACCTGACCGCCAGTGCACCGCCAAAAACAACAGCTTTCACCTTCGGCGAGCCGGTGCCGGTACTCGATAAGCGCGATATTCTGGATTACGTCGAGTGCATCAGTAACGGCAAATGGTACGAGCCGCCGGTTAGTTTCTCCGGGCTGGCAAAGAGCCTGCGCTCTGCCGTGCATCACAGCTCGCCGATTTACGTTAAACGCAACGTGCTCGCGAGCACCTACATTCCGCATCCGCTGCTGTCCCGTCAGGATTTCAGCCGCTTTGCACTCGACTATCTGGTATTCGGCAACGCCTTTCTTGAGCAGCGCCACAGCGTCACCGGCCAGTTAATCAAACTACTTGCCTCACCGGCCAAATACACCCGACGTGGGGTCGACGATTCTATATTCTGGTTTGTGGAAAACTTCACTCTACCGCATGAGTTCGCGCCTGATACCGTGTTTCACCTGCTGGAGCCCGATATTAACCAAGAGATTTACGGCCTGCCCGAATACCTCAGCGCACTTAATTCCGCCTGGCTGAATGAAGCCGCGACGCTGTTTCGCAGGAAGTATTACCAGAACGGTGCGCATGCTGGTTACATCATGTATGTCACTGACCCGGCGCAAAGCGCGACCGACGTCGAATCGCTACGTGAGGCGATGCGCAACTCGAAAGGGCTTGGCAACTTTAAGAACCTGTTTTTCTACGCTCCCGGCGGAAAACCGGACGGCATAAAAATCGTGCCACTGAGTGAGGTCGCCACAAAGGATGACTTTTTCAACATCAAGAAAGCCAGCGCCGCCGACCTGATGGACGCGCACCGCGTACCGTTCCAGCTCATGGGCGGCAAACCAGAGAATATCGGTTCACTCGGCGACGTTGAGAAGGTGGCAAAAGTCTTTGTGCGTAACGAGCTGTCGCCACTACAGGACAGGTTCAGGGAGGTAAACGACTGGCTCGGCATGGAGGTCATCAGGTTCAAAGAGTACACCCTCGACAACCCGGAATAACTTAGGTCGTCTCAATCTCTGCGCTCATCATTGAAGATGTAATCTGCGAAAGCTATAGTGCATCAGATATCAAAATAATGGGTGCGGAGATTAATATTTTGGAAACTGATTTTAAAATAACCCTCGAAGGTTTCGCTACTGAAGAAGAAGCAAATAATATAGGTAATTTCACGCTAGACGCTATTCGAGCTTTAACTAATAACCTCAATCTTGACATCTCAAAATTAAAATGTGTGGTTGTTTCCTATAACTTTAGTGAAGCCCTTCAAAATGTGACATCCCTTTACCAACACAAATCCCCTAGTTCATTCACCAATTGCAAACAGGGCGCAGCCGTCGGACAGTTAGTATCAAAAATTGGCAGTAATGGGCTATGTGAAGAATATACCCTTGTGCTATCTATTGGTTTTTTTGTTGAGCTTTTTAATGATGGTAGTTTCTTAAAGTTGAATGAAGAAGGATACCGCGCAGTCATCCATCTTATTCACCATGAATTAGTGCACGTACATGAAAAAAACTTGCTAACATGCTTAGACCAAAACTTTACGGTCAACGAGTATGGCGACGCGCTGCTTATCTCAGCCACGCGTGCATGGTCAGAATATCTCGCTAATTACATGTCTTCGGGGTCAGCCCCTCAAGAGACTATCGATTTATTTCTAGAGAATCTTGATACTGTTGTAAATGAAGTGTCTGACGAGATTGAACAGCTCATCTGGAGCTATAAAAGCGATAATATTTCTCTGAATGAAATGTATCTCGAAGCAAAAAAGCGTATCAAGCTAATTATCAACTCTTATGCTTATGCGATAGGTTATGTTCATTCTCTAAACATCAACATTAATGAGTACGACCCAAAGCTAGCCCTTACACTATCCAACTCAAAGATAAGAAGTCAATTATCAGAGTTAGGCGTTACCTTTCAGAATCTTTATGAAAAATTCAATGACCAACACATTACAGGTTTTGATGATTATCGGGAGATAACAATAGTCATTGGTGAAATATTCAAGCAGTTTGGGCTTGTTTTAGAGTGCCCCGACTGGTCTAGCGACTGTGGACTCTACATACATGTAAATTAGTTTAATCGTTGTAGAAACATAATTAGCAGTTTGAATTCCGCCACTCCAGTTAAGCCGCTGTCTCTAAGCGGCTTTTCCATGCCCCCCCACCATCACGCCTCAGACGCGCCACACGCGCACTACCACGCCCGACCACCAACGAACCGACAGCAACCACGACAGCGCCATCACGACGCGCTCAGACGATAATTTTTAATATTACGCACCACCGCTGGCGCGCAATGCTTTCCCCGCCACGCCTGCCCGCTTTATGGGTCGGTTTTAATGCAGTTGTATGACTACTCTGGATCCGTGCCAGCTCTGGCGGCGCACGGCCAGAACGGGCAACCTCGGCGCATGCAAAACAATGCACCTGTTGCATGCACGGCTAAAAAACAGGGTAATCGAGTGAAAATGGCATAATAAAAATGGCTTTAATAGTGCCGGTAGGGATCGGTCTCTGCGGGGCAGGCTAACGCCTCGCGAGGCTCGTTGTTCAAACCCGCTGACGCCAAAATCTAGTTTTTGCATCAGCGCGTTTACCTATTCAGCCTTATAGAAAATTTCGTCTTTTTCTTCGTCGCTTTCGCTGTTAGCTAGGTCGGCAATCAGAGTTAGTGCCAGCTTCAAATCTGCCGGTTTGCAGTTGGCAATAAGAGATACCTCGGCGATGAATTGCACACAAGCCCACTTTTGCTGCGTTCGGCTGAAATGTTCCCCAACCATGAAATCCCTCCCAATAGGGTTACTGTATATTTATACAGTATAACGTATTGGAAAAAGATGGGAAGCGAAAAAGTGAATCGGGTAGGTGTTGTATGTACATGATATGGATGTAAATTAGTCACCTGTGAATTTTGATGTTTCTGCCAGCACCGCAACACGATTAAGGATTTCCCTAGTCTTTGCCTGAAGCGATGGCGCTGCGGAGAAGATTTCACCTTTGGAAGTTCCACGCAACCATTTACCGTTAAAACAACTTTTGCCACCTGCTATCAGGTGCAGGGCTTCTCCCCGGCTGATGGTAATGCCGGTTGTCAGATGGATCTCGTCGATAGTTTTTTCTATCGGAGCATTTTGCTCATCTGTTCCGTGGATAAATTTCGGCTTCTTAGGTGGCTTTGGTTTCCTGATTCGGTTCGTGAGCTCTCGCCTTTGACGTCGACTCAGGGGTTTTGATAAATCGAGTTCCGGTGGATCGCTTTCGCTTCCCGTACAGTTATTGACAGAACTCCGAGGGACGGCTTTGCCGTCCTGAAGGTCAACGGCCGAATCAACAGCACGCTTCGGAACAATCTTCCACTGAGTGAGCCTGGTTAAAATCGGGCTCCCTGCACCTATGGAGGAATCGTAGACCCCCTTAATACATACCGTTTCCTCACCGTACTGATTAAGCTCGGTACGCGGTTCATACAGTGTGCGCACCTGTAAATCATCGCGACGGACAAACGGCCCACCCTGCGCATTAACATAACCAGCCCAGTCACCAGCGTCGGCGGCATCATGGACGGCGGCAAACTCAACGCTCAGACCGTGCGCGGTTTCGGTATCAGCGAGGCGACGTAACTCACGGTAAACCGTCACTGGCGCACCACCAACAAACTGAAACTGACGAATGTGCCAGCGTGCCGCCCATGCTGAAACGGCAGGGGCGGTCTCTTTCAGCAGCTCACCACTTTCATCATCGGTTTCGCCATCGAGGGCATAACCGTCGATATTTTTTGAGATGTATTTAGCAACATAGCCGGTTGCGCTGCCTTTCTCCGGGTCAATGGCCTCGGCGTGGAAACGTGCTTTTTTGGCTTTATCGCTTTTCAGTTCGTGGCGGTCTTCTTTCCATGCGTATTTACGGACGATGGAGCGAACATATTCAACATCTTCTGGCAGCATGAACATCAGCATGTGCCAGTGTGGAGTACCGTCGTGATGGGGCTCGGCGACACGAATACCGAAAATACGGACATCTTCCCGATGCAGTTTGGCACGGATACGTGCCCAGATACCGGTTAGATAGTTTTGCGTGTCAGCCGGGCTGGCACCGCTCCATTTGCTGTTACGGTAACCGGCTTTAGTCGTGGCGTGATATTTTGACGGCGCGGTCAGAGTGTAAAACTCACCAACATAACCGAGCTCATTACAGATGTTTTCAAACCCACGAATGCGGGTCATGAGCTCACAGCGGCGAATGGCAGGGTTAGCAACTGAACCATCATATTTTTCAATCAGGCTGATACGGTTGCCGTCTTCGTCTTCGAGATCCAGACCTTTGAGAAATTCACGAGTGCGGCGCTTTTGTTCACGCCAGTCAGTCACGCAGTTTTTACTCGCGTAGGTGTTTTTTTTCTTGCTGACGTTGCCGACTGCAATTTGCAGGTGTTCGCGCCACGTAGCCGCAACACGGCGCAAACGACCACGCCACCACCCATCGTTAAACATCTTGGCGATAGCCGGTGCGATTTCATCCGCTGCGACATATTTTTTTGCAACCCGATCCCAATGTGGTGGAATAACGTTGAATTGGAGGGAAATAAAGCCAGCACGGATATACCAGGTGTACAGCGTTTTAAGCTCGCCGAATCCGTGGTCATCAATGTTGGCAAGTTCACCACGAATGAAATTAGCAATATCAGCGGCCAACAGGTCAACATCAGAGCGCGACATGTCCGGGAGGCGGTTATATCGGGCGACCATATTAACCATGCGTGACGCCAAATATTGCATAAGCTGAGTATCGAAATGACAACCGAAAACAGCGGCTGACACATTGCTTTTGATACCTGTGCATTCGTATTTTTTTGCGACCAGTTCAAGACGTGGCAATGCCTTTTTGCAGAAGCTGATTAAAAAAGCATTGGCTCGTTGACTGCCCTGATTTTGCTCCAGTACTGCAGCAGTTCGATAAGCGTCAAAACGAACACACTCGGGCTGGAGCGAAAGCACTTTTCTCGCATGCAGCAAAGCCGCGAACATACGGTCGCGGCGATACTGTTGGTCGTAGGTAAGATATGGACTGGCTATTGCTGACCGTGGAGCATTCCACGGAAAAGCAAAAGTATATTTTGTCATACGATGGCCAGCTCCAGTTGGCATGGAGTCAACCCTTTCGATTGCCACTTCGAAATTGACGGTGGTATTACAGCCTCGATGGTGTTTTTAAGAATTGCGCAGCGACGTTTGAGTATTACGGCCTTCAATTCTTCCTCTGAGAGATTCCTTGCATAATCCGCCTCACGAATGACTTTTGTGAGCTCAGGATACTTAACCTCGAATTTAGGTACGTTGCAGGCAAGATTGGTACTGTCTGCGGTCGCCAGTGGGTAGTTACCCAGAATTCGACCATCAAGCATGCGAAGCCCATGTATTTGGGTCGTGAAATTATGTTTGCAGTAGATGGTTTCAAACGCATCTGACATCCTTCGATGCCAGAGCTGGGTTCTGATAGTTGCGTACTCACCTGACGAACCAAAGCACACTCGCGGCCACTCCCGGCAAAGCTCAATCAGACGGTGCAGCGATTCATGAAGATGCCATACTGGTGCCGCCTTGCCCCTGAAACAGCGTGGTAGTTTCGCGATAAGCGCATCGTTATCAGCCTCACCGCCCTCCACCACATCAGGGATGACAAAAAAAGACAGCTTTGGATGATGATAATGAGGAATAAGCCATTGATAGAATTGCTGCCAGTCAAGAACAAGGCCGCGCTTCCAGGCAGAAAACGCTCCATTATCAATGGCAATAGAGAGGGCGTATTTTACTGATGCTGCCAGTTGGTCAGGCCGTGCATAAGATACGAATGCGCCAGCACCGTTTACCGCGATACGGTGAACGTTACCGGCGTCACCCCAAACGGGCGTTCCGTGGTAGTGGATAACCTCAGACACGCTTTCGCCCATCACACGCCCCTGTAATGCTTAGATTTGAGCTCATTGATTTGTTGGCACGTCACGCAAAACTCCACGCCCGGAATCGCAATGCGGCGAGCTTCCGGGATTGGTGCGTCACATACTTCACAGAGGAAACGAGAAGGCGCAGTGATACGGCTGCGCACGTTGTTAATATGGCGCTCACGCTCGGTTTGTTCGCGCTCCTGCACTCCATCCATAACGTCGGCCATTAGTGCAACTCCTGAGATTCGTTTTCAAAGCGGGTGGCTTCACGGCGCAGCAGCTCGGCGGCCTCTTTGCCGTTCATGCCTTCTTTGGTTATATGGATAGCCAGCGCCTCAAGACGGATTGAAACGGCGAGTGCGCGGTCTTTGCGTTCTTCTTTTTTGGCATCAGTCAGCAGCACGGCCAACGCGTCACTATCAGTATTAAAATTATGGGGTTCGATATTGCGCATAACTAACTCTCCTGATTTCGGGCAATAAAATGCCCGGCGGGTTTACGCCAGATAATTAATTGTGATTAATTAGCTATAGCCAAATACAACGGCAGGTTTACTTTTTAACTGGCTGATAATTTCAGCTTTCAGGCCATCTTTAAACTCTTTGCAGCACTCCCACTCAGGGTCAACCCGAAGTATTGCACCGTCGCGAGTTTTAATTTCAAAACCGTCTTCCATATTCGGAATCATGGCTCCCAAAACAATTCTTAATTCATCGCGTGACATGTTTAATCCCTTTAATAATAAAGTGGACAATACGAATAATTAAAAAGCCTGACGACTTCGGCGGCTTTGTTTCCAGCCCTTTTAATAATTCGGACTGTGAGCAGCACGGATGCCAGCGCTTACCATCTTTCCCCGCAATCCAGCCGTGACCGTAATGCATACCGGGACTTTGCTTAACGAGCAGAGAGGCGAATGAAGGTTCATTTTTCAGCACAGGCACCTCACACCAAACCGAATGTTGCGCCAATGCCGGTCATGGTGTCGACCACGCTCGACATTGCCGGGTTAGCCTGGATGCGCGCTTGTAACGCCAGCGCCGACAATGACAGCATGCGAATACCGGCGTTAACGCTTTCAACCATGTTGTGCTTACGAGCAGAGGTCAGTCGTTCATCAGATGCAGCACCGCTCGCCAGTTCGCCGAGTTCGCTCATTGCGCGCATGACATAAGTCTGCAATTTGTCTTTAGCCAGCTCGTTAACCGGCACACATGGCAGACAATGAATCTGTGCCAGAAAACCATCAACGAGGGTTGAGTCTTCGGTCAGGTCAGTAAGCAGCCATAACTCAGGCGGCGTGAACTGGTGAGGCTGTTCCGGGTTGAGCTTGTTACGTAACGTCTGAACATTCATGCCTGCACGCTCGGCCAACTTCGCCATGTTGTGACGCTGCGCGAAAGCCCTGCACGCTTCGTCATAGTGAGGATGTTTGGAAACCTGAAAATCAAACATGGTTAAATTCCCTCTAACTTGCATAATCAAATTCAGTTGAGAGCGGTGCGATGGTCGATGTAACGACAATCAATTGCTTGTTGGGTTAGTTTGTCGCGCCATGCTTTCACGTTTACGAGGGTGCGGCTTCGTTTACCGGCTTCCTCTTTGTTGGAAAAGTCTTTGGTCGGAGCTTTGAGAAGGATGCCCTCATCGAGCCATTGCCAGACCAAGCGCTCGCTTACACCGCGAGTGGCGGCAAAGTCTTTCACTGTCATCGTGTCTGACATAGCGGAGCGAATCATTGTCTGCAGAGCTGGCAGCATGGCAGTAACGATGGCATCAAATTGTGTTGGATCTAACAGCACAGTTTGATTTTGTGAGTTTTGCGAATCATGCGTCGAGATTGATTTTGCATCTGACATATCGCATTATCTCCTGTTGTTTGAAATGTAGTGCAGTGGCGTGCATCTTGGTCGATGAATGCCACTTTAAATCGAAAATGAGTTTCTGTAAATCGATTTTGAGTGATTGATAAATGAATGATGAAGATTTGAATACGCAAAATGTGATTGAGCGGATAAGTTCGGCGTATGGTGTCAGCACGCAAAAGGCTTTGGCAGAAGTGCTTGGCGTCCCGTCAAACAGCGTCAGCACTTGGGTTCAGCGAAACAGTTTTCCAGGCAAAGCAATCATTCAGTGCTCATTAGATACTGGTGCCGATTTAAACTGGCTGCTGACTGGTCAAATTTCCAATTTGAATTTGCAAGATTCGTCGCCATTGAAAGGAAAGTCACTTTATGACGAGATTTTGGCGAGTGGTGGTAAACCTGTTTTAAGGCGCATCCTTGATGCGTATGGTTTTACAATGCAAAAGGAGCTTGGGGATTTATTGGATATCTCCTCAGGCACTATCAGCACTTGGGTAAGACGAGATTTCTTCCCCGGTGACGTGGTTGTGACATGCGCGCTTGATACTGGTGTATCGCTGGAATGGTTAGCGACCGGAAAGGGAAAAATGCGAGAAAGTAAGGAGGTTGGCTTTTCGGACATTTTAACGATAAAAAAATCCCGCCTTGAATCGGGCGAGCTAAAAGACGCTGGACGTTGGCGACCTGACCCATCAATGATTCCTGCTAACTCTAACGATTTGGTTTTTGTAGATGGCGTTAGCTCATCTTGGCTTGTCGATAATTCAGCATGCAAAATTGGCAATGGCCGTTGGCTCATCGGGATAGATGGCGCGTTCGACGTTTTCGACGTTGTGCGACTGCCGGGTAATAAAGTCAGGCTATCAAATAAGTCTGTTGATTTTGAATGCAACCTATCAGAAATCACACCATCTGGTGCTGTTGTATTTACTCTGGAAAAACATATTTAAGGATGATGCAATAATGAAACGTTCTATTTTTGCTCTGGCTTTACTCGCCTCTTTCGCAGTAGCAGCTCAACCCTCTAATTTATCTGTGCTGAATAAATCCTTTAACGAAATGCAACCACTGTCGATAAAAGATAGTAAGGGCGTGATTACTGTTGTTTTGGATGCCGCAAGTATCACGCCTGAAATTTATGATACCGCAGTTTATAGCGTTTGTTCCCCTGCATGGTTGCATAAGGAAAACACTGCATATCTGAAAAACACTACATCTGTTCGGATTCTCAATAAATTTAGTGCTATGGGTTATGTGCTTGAGAAGCCAAAAGCAACTTGTGATA
This sequence comes from Citrobacter sp. GW821-FHT07H02, assembly GCF_059418505.1. Classification (NCBI taxonomy): domain Bacteria; kingdom Pseudomonadati; phylum Pseudomonadota; class Gammaproteobacteria; order Enterobacterales; family Enterobacteriaceae; genus Citrobacter; species Citrobacter sp. GW821-FHT07H02. The sequence goes on from NZ_JBWKPZ010000027.1 coordinate 45,956, forward strand.
AGGCCGGAGAAGAACAAGAAGAACAGTCTAAAATCACAATTTTATCTAACACGCATGTTACTACAATGAAAGATTTGCAGTAAGAAATGGCTTCTCGGTCGGGGGGGATGTAATGACTATAAGTAAGCAGAAAAATGGCAAATGGCTCTGTGAGCTTTATCCAAATGGCCGAGAAGGGCGGCGTATACGTCGGCAGTTTAATACCAAAGGCGAGGCCGAGGCATTCGAGGTATTCACGAAAAATGAGAGTGAGGATAAGCCGTGGCTTGGCAAGAAAGAAGACCGCCGACGCTTAAGTGAGATTATCCAGCTTTGGCATAATTTACATGGACAGGCGTTGGTTGCCAGTAAGTCGCGGTTAGCTAAGCTTCAAATTGTATGTAACGGGTTGGGCGACCCTATTGCATCTCGTCTTACCGCTAAAGATTGGGCTCATTACCGTGACCGTCGATTACGTGGCGAAATAGACAACGGCTATCACAAAGACCCGGCGAAATGGATCGCCAAACCTATAACTGTCAATCGCGAGCAGCAATACCTTGAAGCGGTGTTCAATGAACTGCGACGATTAGGGGAGTGGAGTTTACCCAATCCACTGGACGGGATTCGCGTATTCAAAGAAGCTGAGAAAGAAATGTCCTGGCTAACTTTGTCTCAGCTCCCGGAGCTGTTCCGAGCCTGTGAACAATATGGCAAAGAAAATCTTACGATGATTGTTAAGGTGTGCCTAGCTACCGGCGCACGATGGGGAGAAGCCGAGAGACTTACACGTCCCCAACTTTCCCCCTGCAAGCTGACTTTCACCAAAACCAAAGGTAAGAAGAATCGCACGGTTCCGATTCCTAAATGGCTGTACGACGAGTTGTCCGAACGTCAGGGTAGAATGTTCAAGCCCTGCTATCAGGACTTTAAGAAGATGCTCAAACTTACGAACATTGAGTTGACGGAAGGGCAGAAGACTCACGTTTTGCGTCATACTTTTGGTGCGCATTTTATGATGAACGGCGGAAATATACTGGTGCTGCAGAAAATACTCGGGCATGCCAACATTCGAGAAACAATGAAGTATGCGCACTTTGCTCCTGACCATCTTGAGCAAGCTGTTACCCTTAATCCATTGTCGCTTTATGTTGGCGGCAATATGGCGGCAGAGCTTGCATAATACTGCAATTCACTGCATTAAAAATTACATTAACTAATTGTTTTTTAAGATAAGTGGTTGTTTGTTAGAGGGTGTTAATAGGAGCGTCTTAACTAAGATATCGCTCAGGCGACATCCTGTTAAAAAGGGCTGGCCAATTGGCTGGCCCTTTTTTTATGACTGATTGGTTCATTTTGTTAACTTTTTTGTCATGTATCATTTACAATGCCTCCGTCGTCGCAGGAGGAACCGTGGATATCGGGACATTTCGCCAGTCAGGTCATCAATACAACGCGGCATGGCTCGCGCTGTTCGCGATCCTGCTGGTTGTTGTCGCGCCGCTGATCTCGGTTTCTCTGCAAAAAGACCCCATGAGTGCAATGCCGGGCATGTATCATGAGATGAGCATGATGGCTGAACCCGATGAGCATCATCAACAGTCTGCGCCCGCAACGATGCCCGTCGACCATGGAGAAGCGTGCGGCTATTGTGTCTTGTTCGCGCATGTTCCTGGGTTGATTCTGGCGATTGTGCTTCTGCTATGCGCAATATTGCTCCGGCAGAAAAGTGCGCCCCCGCGACCGATTGTTAAACACTGGCATTTCTTTCCCTGGCTTCTCCCCAATACGCGCGCGCCGCCGCGCAGGTCTGCTATTTCCTGATTCTTACAATAAGTCTGTGCGCGAAAGCGTCACGGCACTCTTTTGCTTGTTCTGAGGAAAAGTATGACCACCTGCACTTCACGCGCGGCATGGATTACCCTGCTGCGACGTCTTCATTTCTATATTGGTCTGTTCGTCGGGCCATTTATTTTCGTGGCGGCCTTAACAGGGACGCTGTATGTGGCGACGCCACAGCTGGAGGAGGCGCTCTATTCGCAAGCGCTGCAAGGCAGTGTTCAGGGTGAGACGCAGCCGCTGGCGGCCCAAATCGCCATCGCTGAACAGGTAACCGGCGGACATTTGCGATTGCATGCTGTGCGTCCGGCTCTGGAAGCGGGGCAAACGACACGCGTCATGTTTGCCGACCCTGTATTGAATGCGTCGGAGAACCGGGCAATTTTTATTGATCCGGTTACGCTGGCGGTAACAGGCGATATGACGGTCTATGGCACCAGCGGTATTTTACCGCTGCGACAATGGATCGACTATGCGCACCGCTCTTTGCTGCTCGGCGATGTTGGGCGAATTTATAGCGAGCTGGCCGCCTCCTGGATGTGGGTGGCGGCGCTGGGCGGCATTACGCTTTGGTATTTTACCCGTCCTAAACGTCGGCTGAAAAACCGCGAACAGAGTCATCGCCGTCTACATGTCACGCTGGGATGGATTTTGCTCGTGGGGATGCTGCTTTTCTCGGCAACCGGCCTGACATGGTCGCAGTGGGCTGGCGGCAATGTGGATAAAATGCGGGCCACTTTTGGCTGGCTAACACCGCAGGTGAACACACAACGGGATGGCGTTATGCCAGTGCAGGATGAACATGCTGGTCATCATGGGCACTCTGTGGGAATGGAGATGCCTGCAAAAAGCGTTGATGCAAACGCGTTTGATGCAGTGTTGCATGTTGCGCAGGTGTCAGGAATCGATGCCAGCCGACTGGAGATCCGACCGCCAAAGGACGCGCAGCATGGCTGGACGGTGACGGAAATCGATCGCCGTTGGCCAACTCAGGTTGATGCTGTCTCTGTGGATCCGCAAACCCTGCACGTTATCGATCGTACGCATTTTTCTGATTTCCCGCTCATGGCGAAACTGACGCGCTGGGGTGTGGATTTTCATATGGGGATACTGTTTGGCGTGTTAAACCAAGTCGCGTTGATCGCGTTCGGGGTTGGGCTATGTCTGATGATTGTGATCGGCTATCGACTGTGGTGGAACCGTCGCCCGGCACGCTCGGAGGTTAATCCCGTTCAGACGCTTGCTCAGGGGATTCTTGCGATCAACTGGCAAGGAAGGGTCGGCCTGGCGGTTCTGGCTGCCGCGCTGGGGGTAGTGATGCCAGTGTTGGGAGTCAGTCTCTTGCTGTTTATGGTTGTTGACTGGCTGCGCTGGTTCAGTGCTTCTCGTGCTCTCCAGGCGCAGTCAGCCGACTAATGATTAAGGCGTGCTGATAACGACGGCGACGCGGCGGTTTTCAGCACGGCCTTTTGCCGTTTGATTACTGGCGACCGGGTATTTTTTGCCTAAACCCTGCGTCGTCAGATTCGTTCGCGGAACGTTCGCACCTTGAGCCCAGGCATCTGCCACCACATTTGCACGCTTGAGTGATAACGCTTCGTTGTAGCTGTCTTCGCCGTAGTTATCTGTGTGACCGTCCAGGCGGGCATGGTTCAGTCCGGTAGACGATAATCGGGAAGCCATACTTTGGATCTGCTTCTGGCTTTCAGGGCGCAGTTTGTAGTCATTTTTATCAAACAGGATGGTATCGGAAAGTCCCAAAGACCAGTCTCCGGCGGATTCGGTAAATCCGTATGACTTCATCGCTGCAATCTGTTCGGGGGTAAATTTGCCCTGCGGCTGTGCCTGACAACCCGTCAAAATCAAGGTGGCCAGAATAAGTGGAGAAAAAAGACGCTTCATCATGTGTGTAATTCCTTATTATTTAATCCAGCGTGCAGAACGCTGATGTTTAGCCTGATACATATTACGATCGGCCAATTCTTGTAATTTTTCAGCGGTCGCATTTTCCCACGTCAGGGCGAAACCAATACTCAGCGTCATGTTCGCTAGATGCCCATTAAGCAGATCAAAAGGCCGGTTAAACTCTTGCGAAAGCGCGGCGCAAATGCGCTGGACTTCATATTCTGAATGAACGCCATAAAGTACCATGGCAAATTCGTCCCCGCCGAGGCGGTAAGGGTGATGGCGTTTACCGCCAAATTCCGCCAGCCTTTTCGCCACTTCAATTAAAACGCGGTCGCCAGCTGCGTGACCCCAGGTGTCATTAATTAATTTAAAGTTATCACCATCCAGGAATAACAATGCCGAGCTGCTACGGGCGGAATTATCGTTCATCAACGCGTTAATGCTGCTGCGAAATGCAGCCCGATTTGCAAGACCGGTCAATGGATCGTGCAGTGCAGTACGCAACAACTGGGCATTTTTAGCCTGCAGTCGTAATTGCCACTCTTCCATCTCATCCAGCAGACTATTGAAATCCTGCGCAAATAGATGAAACTCTTCAATGCGCTCCTCGGAAACCCGGCGTGAGAAATTACGATTAGTGCGCACGTCGTGTACCACGTCCGTGATATTTTGCAGTGCGTCAACCACGCCATTGTGCAAATAGCGAGTGAGAAGAATCGCAATGCCTGTCGCCAGTAAAATACACCCGGTAAGGACCGCCAAAGACAACCAGATAAAATGGCTGATGAGGCTGTCACGGGCGGTCAGGCGAACTTCACCGATCACATTGCCGTTATGCCAGACCGGTTGAGTGACCGGTAGCGGAAACAGCCAGTGGTTGACTAAGCTACTCAGCTTGTCGTCGGTGGCTCTGGCATCATAATGCCAGGTTGCGAGCAATTTCTGATTTTTATCGCGGACTTCTGCCGCTGAAAATTGGCCTTGTCGCCCCAACGCCGCCAGCGTTTCTGCCGCAGCAGTCCCATCAGAAAACACCAGCGCAGCCTCAAGGCTGTGGGTCATTGTGGCGGCGGTCAAATCCAGATTTTTTTGCGCATACTGTTTCAGCGTCAAAACAGACGCCACGCATAACAGCAACCAGATCAGGGTCATCGTCACCACGACGCTAATCATACTGATGCGTCGTAATGTCCGTTTGAACGTCGGCCGCGTGATTGGGGAGAGATTCTTACCCATGCTTTTGATTCCGTGCAAGCATCAATACGTCCGGATTTACTCTGACGCCACTGCGCGAGAGTGCATCCAGATTAACGGAGAATCTGACTTCATCATTGTTAATAATCAAACAAAAAGCGCTGCCGATAATACACTTGGGATTTTGTTCTGCAATTAATAACAATGCCTTAGACGGATATTTATTCGTTAATTCCACCTGATAGGTAGGGGATTCATTTCCGAAATAAAAACCATCGCAACGCGCGGTCAGTGCTTCCTGTTCCGAGCGGATGATAACTGGCTGGTAGGGTAATGGCCCCGAATGACTATCTCCAAGTGCACTGGTGAAACGAGACGAGGAGAAAATACACAACCTTGGTGGTTCTGATAACGAAGGCCAGCGTGTATAGCTGACGATGCCAGAAACTATCGAACGCACAGATTTGGCTTCGTCGGTCATGCTCGCAGCGTAAAGTGGCAATCCCGCCATTAAAAGAGTTAGCAGTAATATGAGTCGGTGAGAAAATATCATAGACAGGTCCTCACCAGCATCAGCTGTAAAGCATTTAAATACATCCGTGATTGTTTACAACAAAATAACATTATTTTGCCTGAGAGTCATTACACCCTACAGATTAATAGATGTCTCTTAAGGTAAATCTCATGCGAGTATTTATTCGTAAGGTTTTTATTAATTGAGCCGTATTGCGCTTGCCCCTTCGTCGGCACCTTTTTGCCAGGCGCTGCGTATCTCGCTGACATTTTCTACGGTATCGCAGCTGGCGGGGAATGTTTTCCCTGCCAGGCCTCTGGCATACGCTAAATCTTGCTGGCAGGTTTTTCGCTGGCCTTCCGCATAGCCTTTAAGGTATTGCGCCCGGTCGACTTCCGGGTCATTAAAGGTATCGGCAAGCATGTCGTTATCTTTAACGGCATATCCTGCAATGGCATCTTCAATACCGGCATCGTACCAGTCAGTACCGGTCCAGGTAGGGGAGAACGTATAAGGATCTATCTGACATCCGCTGAGAAGTATTATGAGTAGTGCGCCTGTGAATCGCTTCATTGCCGGTTCTCCTGTGTTTTTCAAAGCATAGCGGATTAATAAATACCGGAGTGTAAATTTATAATTACATAAAGATGCTTACTGGCTGCACTAAAGTTGATGCCTGTAAAATAAAATTTACGGAATGTGGATTGAAATCTTTACCTGTTGTGGTATCGTTACGCCATCCTCACTGAGGAAAACTATCGCAAACGAGCTAAACAGGATCACCATCATGCAAAAAGACGCGCTGAACAACGTACACATCACTGACGAACAGGTACTGATGACGCCAGAACAACTGAAAGCGGAATTCCCGCTGAGTTTGTCACAAGAGGCGCAAATCGCCCAGTCACGTAAAATCATCTCTGACATTATCGCCGGTCGCGATCCTCGTCTGCTGGTGGTGTGTGGGCCGTGTTCTATTCATGATCCTGAAACTGCGCTGGAATATGCTCGTCGATTTAAAGCCCTTGCCGAAGAGGTCAGCGATAGCCTCTACCTGGTGATGCGCGTCTATTTTGAAAAACCCCGGACTACCGTTGGCTGGAAAGGGTTGATTAATGATCCTCATATGGATGGCTCTTTTGATGTGGAAGCCGGATTGAAAATTGCGCGTCAGCTGCTGGTTGACCTGGTCAATCTGGGACTGCCGTTGGCAACAGAGGCATTGGATCCTAACAGCCCGCAATACCTGGGCGATCTGTTCAGCTGGTCCGCTATTGGCGCTCGTACCACTGAATCGCAAACTCACCGCGAAATGGCATCGGGTCTTTCCATGCCGGTTGGGTTTAAAAATGGGACGGATGGCAGCCTGGCGACAGCGATCAATGCGATGCGTGCCGCAGCACAGTCTCACCGTTTCGTTGGGATCAATCAGGCGGGCCAGGTCGCGCTGTTGCAGACTCAGGGGAATCCTGATGGCCATGTGATACTGCGCGGCGGCAAAGCACCTAACTACAGCCCTGCCGATGTCGCACAATGCGAAAAAGAGATGGAACAGGCAGGACTGCATCCTTCTCTGATGGTAGATTGCAGCCATGGTAATTCAAATAAAGATTACCGCCGTCAGCCTGCCGTGGCTGAGTCTGTGGTTGCGCAGATTAAAGATGGAAATCGCTCAATCATTGGCTTAATGATTGAAAGCAACATTCACGAAGGCAATCAGTCTTCTGAGCAGCCGCGCAACGATATGAAATACGGTGTGTCTGTGACAGATGCGTGTATTAGTTGGGAAGCCACCGACGCACTGCTGCGTGAAATTCGTGGAAATCTGAACGGTCATCTGGCGGCGCGTGTAGCATAAGAGGCTTGTTATGGTTGCTGAGTTGACCGCATTACGCGATCAAATAGATGAAGTGGACAAGGCGCTGCTGGATTTGCTGGCGCGCCGTCTGGAATTAGTGGCTGAAGTCGGTGAAGTCAAAAGCCGCTTTGGACTGCCGATTTACGTACCTGAACGTGAGGCCACGATGCTGGCTTCACGCCGTGCTGAGGCTCAGGCGATGGGGGTTCCACCCGATCTCATCGAAGATGTGCTGCGCCGGGTCATGCGTGAGTCTTATTCCAGTGAGAATGACAAAGGGTTTAAGACCCTTTGCCCTTCTCTGCGTCCGGTGGTTATCGTCGGTGGTGCCGGTCAAATGGGGCAACTGTTCGAGAAAATGCTCACGCTTTCAGGATATCAGGTACGCATTCTTGAGCAGCAGGACTGGGATCGCGCCGAGGAGATTGTTGCCGATGCCGGGATGGTGATTGTCAGTGTGCCAATCCACGTGACTGAGCAGGTGATTGCAAAATTACCGCGTTTACCGTCTGATTGCATTCTGGTCGATCTGGCATCGGTGAAAAACGGTCCTTTGCAGGCGATGCTGGCGGCGCATGCCGGACCGGTTCTTGGTCTGCATCCGATGTTTGGTCCGGACAGCGGCAGCCTGGCGAAGCAGGTGGTGGTCTGGTGCGATGGTCGTCAGCCGGAGGCCTATCAGTGGTTCCTGGAGCAAATTCAGGTCTGGGGAGCACGCCTGCACCGCATCAGCGCTGTCGAACACGATCAAAATATGGCGTTTATTCAGGCCCTTCGCCATTTTGCTACCTTCGCTTACGGGCTGCATCTGGCAGAGGAAAATGTCCAGCTTGAACAGTTGCTGGCGCTTTCTTCACCTATTTATCGCCTTGAACTGGCGATGGTAGGACGCCTGTTCGCCCAGGATCCGCAACTGTATGCCGATATTATTATGTCGTCAGAAAGCAACCTTGCGTTGATCAAGCGTTACTACAAGCGTTTTGGTGAAGCCATCGAGTTGCTGGAGCAGGGGGATAAACAGGCTTTTATTGACAGCTTCCGCAAGGTCGAACACTGGTTTGGTGATTACGCCAAACGCTTCCAGAATGAAAGTCGTACGCTGCTACGTCAGGCGAATGATAGCCGTCAGTAAGTAAGATGCCTGATGGCAACGCTGGCGCGTCTTATCAGGCCTACAAAAATTGCATGAATTGTAGGCCGGATAAGCGCAGCGCCATCCGGCAAACTGACTTTTGTTTCAGGTCGGATCCACCGGCACCACGTTCTCGCTGGGATAACACCCCAGGACCTTCATGGAACGGGTGATCTCTCCCAACTCCTTCAGCGCTTTCTGCATCTCCGGTAATTCCAGGTTAGCCTGGATGTCGAGGTAAAACATCTCTTCCCACGGATTACCGTGGATCGGACGCGATTCCAGTCTGGTCATAATCAGATTGTGGTTGCGCAGCACCAACAGTGCTTCAACCAGCGCCCCCGCCTGTTGGCCAGTTGCCATTAACAGCGTCGTTTTTGCCGGAACCTGATCAGAAACGTTGATTGCTTTGCGCGCCAGAACGACGAAGCGGGTAATATTTTGCGTCTGGTTCGCTTCAATACGCTCAAGGACCTGCAAACCGTGTAATACGCCGCCAGCCTCACTTCCCAGCGCGGCTACGTGTGGAGAGTTCGCCTGTGCCACTTTTTCCATCGCTGCAGACGTGCTTTCGGTGTATTCGATTTTCCAGTGTGGGTGACGGCTCAGGAACTTGCTGCACTGCTGGAACGGTTGCGGGTGGCTGTATACCGTTTCGATGGTATTCAAATCGGTCGTGCCAGAAACCAGCACACAGTGGTCGATAGTGATGGTCATCTCGCCGACGATGGACAGCGTCGTGTGCTGCAGAAGATCGTAAACGTCGTTAATGGCGCCGGAACTGGTGTTTTCAATCGGCACGACGGCGTAGTCTGCTTGTCCGGTTTCAACCTGATTAAAGATATCGGCAAATTTTGCACAACCGCTTTCGATAAACTGCTCAAAGTGGCGGGCGGCATATTGACGGGCGGCGAGATGAGAGTAGGAACCTTTGGGCCCAAGGAAAGCCACACGCGCAGAGTGGGGGTTAATCTTATTCAGATGTTGCTGCAGCAGGGCCTGTTGGGTAAGAACGGAGTCTTCAATAATGAGCTGAAACAGGCGGGTGATATAGTGTGCATCAAGATGATGCGCTTTGCCGAGCGTGATTAATCTGTCCAGCAAATCACGTTCACGATCGATATCGCGCACCGGGCGATGAGAGAGCAGTTTGGCTTTGCCCACTTCAACCGCCAACTCACGACGCTCGGCCAGTAAGGCCAGCAATTTTTCATCCAGCGAGCTGATCTTCTCTCGCAGTACCAGTAACGGGTTTTCCGATGTCATAGTGTTGCCTTTCTTGTTATCAATAAAAAAGGCCCCCCGGTTTGGGAGGCCTTGTTGTTCGTCTTCGCATTCTTTTTCACACGACGAAACGCCTCCCATTCAGGGGAAGGTAAAAAAGAATGCGAAGAAGAACGGTGTTGGTTTCATGTCATTTTCCTTTGGTGACAAGAGTAAAGTACCCGCACTGTTTTAACCCTGTCAACAAAAAACGCGCCCGAAGGCGCGTTGGCGATACACTCAATGTAAGGGACTACTCTTCTTCTGCTTCGACGAAGTTGGCGTCTTTTACTGAAGTTGTTGCACGACGGGCTTCGCCTTTGTGCTGCACTTTATTGAGCTGCCGTTCCAGCTTGTTGATCAAATCATTAATGGCGGTGTACATATCTTCGTGTTTTGCGCTGGCGACCAGATGTCCGTTCGGTGTATTGATGGTGGCATCAGCAGTGAAACCCTGTGGCTCCTTAGACAGAATGATATGTGGATTAATTAGGTGAGTTTGCCATTTATCCAGTTTGGAGAGACGGTCTGCGACATGCTGGCGAATTGCCGGAGTAATTTCCATTTGTTTACTGGTAATGTTCATTGTCATAAATTTTACCTCTTGTCTTTCCCGTCTTGGTGAACCCAGCATACCGTTCCTAATGTTAAAATGTGTGATTTAAATCACATTTTTTTGTCACTTTTTGTCAGGGATATCTTTTTGTGAGGCATCGCAGGAACAGGGGATCTTTTACTTGAGGAATACCTGAAAGCAGGCCATATTTGATAGGATGCGTTGCAGCTAAACCGCTTCAGTTGCGGCGTTTACGGATAAAAAAACGGCAGCCATTGGGCTGCCGTTTTGTTTTGCATTCGGAGATGAATCAGGTGTTGCTGCTGTTAGCGGCAATAATTTTCGCCACTTTGTCAGCCTGAGCATTCATCTGCAACTGACGATAGGCATTTTCCATCAGCGGCAAAGCATCACGCGTTGCCTGGGTATCCGGGTAGTCGCGCATCATTCCCTCTACGCGGTTCACGACGGCAATCCATGCGCCACGCGCGGTGTAATAATCGGCAACAGAGTATTCGTATTTCGCCAGACGATCTTTCAGGAACACCAGACGCTTGGTGGCATCGGTTGTGTATTGGCTGTTCGGATAGCCACGCACGAGTTTGGAGAAATCGTTGAACGCAGCTCGGGCGTGTTGTGGATCGCGATCGCTGCGATCAACACCAAAGAATCCTTGCAGCGCACTGTCATCCAGCGCCATATTGGTCAGGCCGCGCATATACATGACATAATCAATATTTGGGTGCGTTGGGTTAAGACGGATAAAACGATCGATAGCAGCCTGAGCCAATGGCAGATCGGCGTTTTTGTAGTAGGCGTAGATGAGATCCAACTGCACCTGCTGGGAATACGGTCCAAATGGATAACGGTTATCCAACGCTTCCAATTGCGTTATTGCCTGTTTCCAGTTACCGTCCTGCAGCTTTTGCTGAGCAGTCGCGTAGATTTCATTAGGCGGATTATCGGGCACCTCTTCCGTTGAACCAGAGCAACCCGCCAAAAACAGGCTCAACGTGGCTGCTGCCACCAGATATTTCATGCGCGTCATGACGTTTTGACTTTCCTCAAAATGTAATACGGGAGATTCTCTGTTCCTGCTCCCGGTTAAGACCAGCTACAATAGCACACTATATTAAACGGCAAAGCCGTAAAACCCAACGTTAAACGAAGAAGCAGTTTATGGCACAACGAGTAGAACTCACCGCAACAGTCTCCGAAAATCAGCTCGGTCAACGCTTAGATCAGGCTTTGGCCGAATTGTTCCCTGATTATTCGCGTTCACGCATAAAAGAATGGATCCTCGACCAGCGAGTGCTGGTAAATGGGCATCTTTGCGATAAACCGAAAGAAAAAGTATTGGGCGGAGAACGTGTCTCCATCAATGCTGAAATTGACGAAGAAATTCGTTTTGAAGCGCAAGATATCCCGTTGGATATCGTCTATGAAGATGACGACATTCTTGTCATCAACAAACCACGCGACTTCGTGGTGCATCCTGGTGCAGGTAATCCTGATGGCACGGTACTGAATGCGTTACTGCATTACTACCCGCCAATCGCGGATGTCCCGCGTGCGGGGATTGTGCACCGTCTGGATAAAGACACCACCGGATTAATGGTTGTCGCAAAAACTGTCCCGGCGCAAACGCGTCTGGTGGAGTCATTGCAGCTGCGTGAAATCACGCGTGAGTACGAAGCCGTGGCGATTGGTCATATGACTGCGGGTGGTACAGTAGAAGAACCGATCAGCCGTCATCCAACCAAACGTACGCATATGTCTGTGCATCCAATGGGTAAACCGGCGGTGACTCACTACCGTATTATGGAACACTTCCGTGTGCACACGCGTCTGCGGCTGCGTCTGGAAACCGGACGTACGCACCAGATCCGCGTGCACATGGCGCATATTACCCATCCGCTGGTGGGCGATCAGGTTTATGGCGGCCGTCCGCGTCCACCGAAAGGCGCATCGGACGAATTTATTTCTACGTTGCGTAAGTTCGATCGCCAGGCGCTGCATGCCACCATGCTGCGTCTTTACCACCCGATCTCCGGTATCGAAATGGAGTGGCATGCGCCTATCCCGCAGGATATGGTCAAACTCATTGAAGTCATGCGCGCTGATTTTGAAGAACATAAGGATGATGTTGCCTGGTTATGAGTAAGCTAATTGTCCCGCAGTGGCCACTGCCGAAAGGCGTTGCGGCCTGCAGTTCTACACGTATTGGGGGTGTCAGTTTGCCTCCTTACCATTCGCTGAATCTGGGTGCCCACTGTGGCGATAACCTGGAACATGTCGAAGAGAACCGAAAACGACTGTTTACTGCGGGCAATCTGCCTTCGAAGCCGGTCTGGCTGGAGCAGGTGCACGGTAAGGATGTGCTGAAACTGACGGGTGCACCCTATGATTCTAAAAGGGCGGATGCGTCGTACAGCAACACGCCAGGCACCGTTTGCGCAGTGATGACGGCGGATTGCCTGCCCGTGCTGTTTTGTAATCTCGCCGGAACGGAAGTGGCGGCAGCCCACGCGGGGTGGCGCGGATTGTGTGAAGGCGTACTGGAAGAAACCGTTGCCTGCTTTGCTGATAAACCGGCAAACATTATGGCCTGGTTAGGTCCAGCCATCGGCCCTGCGGCTTTTGAAGTCGGGCCAGAAGTTCGTGACGCGTTTATGGCGAAAGATGCGAAGGCGCAGGCTGCCTTTTTGCCACGCGGAGAAAAATATCTGGCGGATATATATCAGCTTGCACGTCAACGCCTGATGAACGTCGGGATCACCCACATTTATGGTGGCGACCGCTGCACATATAGTGAAAGTGAGACATTCTTCTCTTATCGCCGCGACAAGACCACTGGTCGGATGGCAAGTTTTATTTGGCTGATATAACCTAAAGAATCAAGACGATCCGGAACGCGCCGTTTTCTTTTCACATAATTCAGGTCATTCACCTTGAATAATTGAGGGATGACCTCATTTAATCTCCAGTAGCAATTTTGACCTGTTATGGGAGGAGTTATGCGTCTGGATCGTCTTACTAATAAATTCCAGCTTGCTCTCGCCGATGCCCAGTCACTTGCATTGGGGCACGACAACCAATTCATCGAACCTCTTCATCTAATGAGCGCCTTGCTGAATCAGGAAGGGGGTTCGGTTCGTCCTTTGTTAACGTCTGCTGGCATCAATGCTGGCCAGTTACGCACAGCGATTGATCAAGCGCTAAGCCGTCTACCGCAAGTGGAAGGGACCGGCGGCGACGTGCAACCGTCTCAGGAGCTGGTGCGTGTACTGAATCTTTGCGACAAGCTGGCGCAAAAACGTGGGGACAACTTTATTTCGTCGGAACTGTTCGTTCTGGCGGCGCTTGAGTCTCGCGGTACGCTAACCGACTTGTTGAAGTCGGCTGGGGCGACAACCGCCAATATCACTCAGGCAATTGAACAAATGCGCGGAGGTGAAAGCGTGAACGATCAAGGGGCTGAAGACCAACGCCAGGCCTTGAAAAAATACACCGTCGATCTGACCGAGCGTGCCGAACAGGGCAAACTCGATCCGGTTATTGGTCGTGATGAAGAAATTCGTCGTACCATTCAGGTACTGCAACGCCGTACCAAAAACAACCCGGTACTCATCGGTGAACCCGGTGTGGGTAAAACTGCGATTGTTGAAGGACTGGCACAGCGCATCATTAATGGTGAAGTCCCTGAAGGGCTAAAAGGCCGTCGCGTACTGGCGCTGGACATGGGGGCGCTGGTGGCCGGGGCAAAATACCGCGGTGAGTTTGAAGAGCGCCTGAAAGGGGTACTCAACGATCTCTCAAAACAGGAAGGCAACGTCATCCTGTTTATCGACGAATTGCACACCATGGTCGGGGCGGGGAAAGCGGACGGCGCGATGGATGCCGGGAACATGCTGAAACCGGCCCTGGCGCGTGGTGAACTGCACTGCGTGGGCGCGACGACGCTGGATGAGTATCGCCAGTACATCGAAAAAGATGCTGCGCTGGAACGTCGTTTCCAGAAAGTGTTTGTTGCCGAACCGTCAGTGGAAGATACCATCGCGATTCTGCGTGGCCTGAAAGAACGTTATGAGCTACATCACCATGTGCAGATAACCGACCCGGCCATTGTGGCGGCGGCAACGCTGTCGCATCGTTATATTTCGGATCGTCAACTGCCGGATAAAGCTATTGACCTTATCGATGAGGCTGCCTCCAGCATTCGTATGCAGATTGATTCCAAGCCGGAAGAGCTGGACAGACTCGATCGCCGTATCATCCAGTTAAAGCTGGAACAGCAGGCGTTGATGAAAGAGTCTGATGAGGCGAGCAAAAAACGCCTCGATATGCTTAACGAAGAACTGGACGACAAAGAACGTCAGTATTCGGCGCTGGAAGAAGAGTGGAAAGCCGAGAAAGCATCACTCTCCGGAACACAAACCATCAAAGCCGAACTGGAACAGGCGAAAATCGCCATTGAACAGGCGCGTCGTGTTGGCGATCTGGCGCGGATGTCTGAACTGCAGTACGGCAAAATTCCAGAACTGGAAAAACAGCTGGAAGCAGCCACTCAGTCTGAAGGTAAAACCATGCGCCTGTTACGTAATAAAGTGACAGATGCAGAAATTGCCGAAGTGCTGGCGCGCTGGACGGGTATCCCGGTTGCCAGAATGCTCGAAGGCGAGCGTGAGAAACTGCTGCGTATGGAGCAGGATCTGCATAACCGCGTAATTGGTCAAAATGAAGCGGTTGAGGCGGTATCGAACGCGATTCGTCGTAGCCGTGCGGGTCTGGCTGACCCTAACCGTCCGATTGGTTCGTTCCTGTTCCTTGGGCCGACCGGTGTTGGTAAAACCGAACTGTGTAAAGCGCTGGCTAACTTTATGTTCGACAGCGACGACGCGATGGTGCGTATCGACATGTCCGAGTTTATGGAGAAACACTCCGTATCTCGTCTGGTCGGTGCGCCTCCGGGATATGTGGGCTATGAAGAAGGTGGCTACCTGACAGAAGCGGTACGTCGTCGTCCTTATTCCGTCATCCTGCTGGATGAAGTGGAAAAAGCGCACCCGGATGTGTTCAACATTCTGTTGCAGGTGCTCGACGACGGTCGTTTGACTGACGGGCAGGGGAGAACGGTCGACTTCCGTAATACGGTGGTCATCATGACCTCTAACCTCGGTTCCGATCTGATCCAGGAACGTTTCGGTGAACTGGATTATGGGCATATGAAAGACCTGGTGCTGGGTGTGGTCAGTCACAACTTCCGGCCGGAATTCGTTAACCGTATAGATGAAGTTGTGGTATTCCATCCGTTGGGTGAACAACACATTGCCTCTATTGCCCGGATCCAACTGCAGCGTCTGTACAAACGTTTGGAAGAGCGTGGTTATGAAATCCATATCTCTGACGAGGCGCTTAAACTGCTGAGCGTGAATGGCTACGATCCGGTCTACGGGGCACGTCCATTGAAACGTGCTATCCAGCAACAGATCGAAAACCCGCTGGCGCAGCAAATCCTGTCTGGTGAGCTGATTCCGGGCAAAACGATTCGTCTGGAAGTGAATGACGATCGCATCGTGGCAGTGCAGTAAGTCACAAAACAATAAAAACGGGCCCTGTGGGGCTCGTTTTTGTTTAAAAACCAGGCGAATATAGGCGCTCATTGTGATTTTTGATTGAAAAGTAATCGCTTGATAAGTTTTTTGTATTTTGGGCTTGTCAGCCGGAAATAACTCCCTATAATGCGCCTCCACTGACACGGAACAACGGCACGCAAGCCGCCGGGTCAGCGGGGTTCCACTG
>NZ_JBWKPZ010000028.1:0-61866 GCF_059418505.1 Citrobacter sp. GW821-FHT07H02
GTTACCACCCAACGAATCGGAAAATCGATACTGGAAAAACTCTAAAGTGGTGGCCAGTTTTTGTTGACCACTTCAACTTGCCGTCGAACTCACGCTCCTAGTATTCATTCGTTCAAGTGAACTACGCTTTGCTCGTTGGTCTGAGATCGATTTCGAAACATCAATGTGGGCAATACCTGCAGAGCGCGAAGCTATTGAAGGAGTAAAGCATTCACAGCGTGGTTCAAAAATGCGTACACCTCATCTGGTGCCGCTTTCTCATCAAGCTTTAGCAATTCTGAAAGATGTTTACAAACTTAGTGGTGATCGCGATTTTGTTTTCATCGGCGATCATGACCATCGCAAACCGATGAGTGAAAACACGGTGAACAAGGCGCTGCGCGTTATGGGTTATGACACGAAGGTAGAGGTTTGTGGGCACGGTTTCAGGACAATGGCCTGTAGTTCATTGATCGAGTCTGGATTGTGGTCGAGGGATGCAGTGGAAAGGCAGATGAGCCATATGGAACGCAACTCAGTACGCGCAGCTTACATTCATAAGGCCGAACATCTTGATGAACGGCGACTGATGCTGCAGTGGTGGGCTGATTTTTTGGATGCGAATAGGGAAAGCGAAGTTAGCCCTTATGACTTTGGCAAGTAGTCTAATTCCTGATGCTTGCTATGTTCGAATTTGAAAAGCCGGCTTGAACTATAACCCATACTTTTTTATAACTGTATTATTCTGGCGACTCAGAGGTGCACTATGAAAACTTTCGATACTCAACTTGCGATGAGCATTGTATCGCACTCAACGGGAGGTTTTAGTTATGACACACTCGCTAGGGCATTGATTTCTAAAGATAAAAATGAAAATTCTGACGTCCTTCTTGAGTCATGTCGAAATTTTTGTCTCTCTCTTGAGGAAAAAGGTATTCTGAGGCGATGCCAAAGATGTTCTCATTCTCAAGATGAGTATTTTGAGTATATTCCTCACTAACATCAGTCCCTGAAAATTTTTTCAGGGACTGATTACTCCGTTCTTGTCATCCCCTTTTTTCTCCTGTAGCTTGTGTAACACGATTCTGGGGGGCGATTGTGAGCAACATCAACTTAATAACCACATGTACAAACGGCAAACACTACGGTAGTAGGGATATATTGAGTCTGAGTCAATTTTCATCAGGCCGAACCCCTTCAAATGTGCTCGTGAATTCTTGGTGCAATGCTCTGAATGAAGCTATTTCTACATCTGCAACTGTATGTGCAGAGGATCTTTATAAAGGTGGGCACTGGGCGACGGCTAAAGCCATCTTAGAGGATTATCCTATTGATTTATGGATTCTTTCTGCTGGTTTAGGACTCCTTCACCACAAAGACAATGTTGTACCTTATAAAGCGACCTTTGCTGTTGGATATGACGAATCAATACCATTGTATTCTCAAGAATATGTAGGGAAAAATTTTCATAGAACATGGTGGAAAGAAATAACCAATAGATCTATTTTTAAATCTAAGCATCCTACATCTATTGTAGAATTAATGAAAAAAAGAAAAAGAGACTATTATATTATCTGTGGCTCTCCAGATTATATTAATGCAATTGAACTAGATATCATTAATGGTCTTGAGTATCTGGTTGATGCAAAAAAACAACTGCTTATTATAACTTCCAAAAAAATCAATGGTAGGTTAACTACATACCTTTTCAAAACCAACCAAGATATGGCTCAGTGGCTGAGATGCAATATGCTCATGCTTAATATCAGTGTGGCAAAATACATTGTGAAGGAATTTACGTCAAAACAACTCAATGAT
Source organism: Citrobacter sp. GW821-FHT07H02 (assembly GCF_059418505.1). NCBI lineage: Bacteria > Pseudomonadati > Pseudomonadota > Gammaproteobacteria > Enterobacterales > Enterobacteriaceae > Citrobacter > Citrobacter sp. GW821-FHT07H02. The sequence continues at coordinate 1,798 of NZ_JBWKPZ010000028.1, forward strand.
TTAAATGAGTTATCTCAAAAGTTAAAAGAAGAACTCAAGGAGTTACCTGAGCGTGAAGTGAAAAAAGGAATTCGTCGTAGTCCGGAGGAAGTTAAGTCTTTCATTTTAAAGATTATGGAAAAAAATCCTGGTATCAGTGCAACACACGCGTTGCGTGAATTTCGTGACTCGGGAAATTCATTTGAGGAAAAACGTTTTCGGGCTGAGTTTATGGCCCTGAGAGAGGCTAAACCTTAATGCTACTTGCCTGGGTTTCATGGTAGAATCCCCCGTTTTTTGAGGCTTTGCAGTGGCGTCACAGGAGAGTAAGTTGTCGAAGCTAAAGTATTTTTTCCCTGATAGTCAGGATTTTATCGATCCCAGTTTCGACTTCTTCCGCGAAACGCGTAACGAACATCGCGTGCGTCAACGTGACGATCAGTATCCGCATGAGATTTTTCCTCATCCTTACGATGGTATGCTGGTTTCTAAAGCTGTAGTTGATGGTCTTGGCGGCGGCGAGAGCAAATATACTCGTGCCCAGCGTTTGCGTTACTTCCGTAATGGAATGAAGCACTTTTTCCGTCTGCCGGAAAATATGGAAACTATGGGTGATTGCGGAGCCTTCACCTATGTTAATCAGGACGTCCCGCCATACCGTGTGGAAGAGGTGATTGAGTTTTACGAAACTTCCCGCTTTAACCATGGCGTTTCGCTCGATCATATCGTTTTTGGCTATGAAAAACCTGGTGAGGTATTTAGTGGCGAAGTATTGACTGAGTGTCGCCGACGCCAGGATATCACGCTGACCTTGGCTCAAGAGTTTTTAAATAAGTCTCAAAAGTCCTGTTTCACCCCCTTTGGCGTTGCACATGGATGGAGCAAAACCTCCTACCGTCAGTCTGTAGAGGCCCTGCTGGCCATGGGATACAAAAATATCACTATGGGGGGGATGGTGCCGTTGAAAACGGCGCAGATCCTAGAGACTCTCGAAGAGATTAAGCCGTTGCTGAAAAGTGATACGCGTGTTCACTTGCTTGGTATTGCCCGTCCAGAGAGTTTCTCCGACTTTATCAAATTTGGTGTGACCAGTATTGACTCGACTACACCGCTTCAGCAGGCCTTCAAAGATCGAAAAAACAACTATCATACGCCTGATGGCCCGGCCTATACCGCTGTGCGTGTCCCTCAGTTTGATGCGAATCCAAGTTTGAGTCGCAAAATTAAATCTGGCGTGATTGATCAGGATATTGCACGGCATCTGGAAAAGGATGCCATGAATGCCCTGTTCGAATACGATAAAGGGGCTTTGTCCCTTGAGAAGGCTCTTGATGCAGTCTTGGCTTATGAACGTCTGCATTCGGGTGAAAAAGAGGCCGACAAAATTCGTGCGGATTATGAACGTACGCTAGGAGAACGACCCTGGAAACAATGCCAGTGCAATATTTGCCAGGCCATCGGTATCAATGTCATCATTTTCCGCGGAGCAGAACGTAACCGTCGCCGCGGTTTCCATAATATTCAGGTGTTGTACAACCGTTTACAGCACACATTGTCATTACGCTCAGAGGAACTGTCATGAGTGAATATCGTGTTCCTGCCCTGCGAATCCGACAGGGTGAGGAGAGGCAACTCTATAGCCTTGCGATAGAAGGTAAACAGATCAGCAAAATTGCAGCGATTTCGCGTATTCGTCGCGGCGAAGAGAGTTTGGTTGGTTATCAGCGTCCAGAAGTACGTAACCATATTCGCGAAATTCAGCGCTACATTGAGAGCGCAAATCCGATGATACCAAACCCGGTGATTATCGCTTTTGATAAGCGTGTGCGTTTTGAACCGCTTACAGATAATGACGACATGGGACATCTGGTAATACCTTTCTCCGAAGATAAGGATTTTGAGAAGCCAGGTTTTATTGTGGATGGTCAACAACGTACTGCTGCTTTGCGGGATGCAGAAATCAATTCGTTTATGATGCCGGTCTCCGCTTTTATCGCTAATGACGCGGAAGAACAGCGTGAACAGTTCATGCTGGTTAACTCCACAAAACCGTTGCCCAAAACGTTGTTATACGAACTGGCACCGCATACCCACGGTCGTTTGCCATCCGATCTGCAAATGCGTAAGTTTCCTTCACTGCTGACTCAACGACTGAACTTCGGCGAAGGTTCACTTGCAGGGCGTATCAAAACGGCGACCAATCCTGATGGGGTTATTGCTGACAACTCGATGATCAAAATGATCGATGCCAGTCTTCGCGAGGGAGCATTGTATCGCTTCCGTGACCCGGCGACAGGGTTGGGGGATGAAGGGAAGATGGTGAAACTGCTGAATAACTTCTGGTCGGCTGTGGAAACTGTGTTTACTGATGACTGGGATAAAAAGCCTCGCTATTCCCGCTTGTTACATGGCGTTGGTATTCTTGCGCTTGGCAGCTTGATGGATGAAATCGATCAGGTCCATCAGGACTATAAAGGTGAACCTGGCTGGACTGAGATCCCTTCCTACACTCGTTTTGTAGAAGAGCTAAACCGAATAAAGCCGCTTTGTGCATGGAGCAGTGGCGTGTGGAACTTCGGCACAGATATTGATGGTCAGCCTATCGTCCGTAAATGGAACGAACTGCAAAATCTTTCAAAAGATATATCTTTGGTTACTGACTATTTGGTAACTAGCTATATGAAAACTGTCAATGCAGATATTAAATAAGGGTGACAACCCAATTGGCATTAGAAGTATCGAGTGCTGATTATCGACGTGGGGGCTGCAGATATGGTGCAGAAGTTCAAATTCTGTGCAAGCGCCAGACAGCCCCCATGCTTTCATTCTTATCATCAAACGCTGACCTTGTTACGATATATGTTCGTAACTTATGAAAAATCAAGATTTTTTTTGTTGAGATTTAGTCGTTTCACGAGTTTTGAAAGCCGGTAAATAAGTCATAGGCCGCACCGGATTACCCACCAATCCCCCTAAAAGTCATAGTAGACTAGTAACCGTGATCCCCCTCCTTGACAATCATCTTTACGGGTTGCAGTGTATGACATTGTCCTTGTATTCAGTGATATTATACGTATAAAAAATCACCATTAATCAAAGGCTTTTAAAATCACTGTTACGCACAGCAAATTTATGGATGGATATATGCCCCTTGAAGTTGGCGACCTCGTTGACTCGCCTTATGGAATCGGCAAACTTATTCGCATTAACAATAATGATGCTCTAATTAAGTATTTCGATTCCCCCGTAAATTATGAAGGCATAGAGCAAACTGTCGAAGTAAAACACCTAAAAAAAGCCGAACTCCACGCGGAAAGTCTGGTTTATCGCTACGACTACGAGGTTGCACACTGGCAGATTGCACGTGTTGTTGGTGCCGTGCCTGGAGGGGTGCGTTTGCATTTTCCTAACAAGCAGCAGGAAGACGTCAGCTTAAATGATATCTTTGTGCGCTGGGATCGCCCTATCAGCGATGCTGCGGCCCTTCTGGCCGAGCGCATTACCTATACCCCCTTCTGGCAAGATGCCCGTCTAGCTTATCAGCATCAGATGCTGAAACAACGCAACGCTTGTGCTGGGATTACCTCTTCGCTGTCGTCCAGTATTGAACTCGAACCTTACCAGTTGGCCGTCGCGCGTCGGGTGTTATCTGACCCTATTCAACGCTATCTGTTGGCTGATGAAGTCGGCCTCGGGAAAACCATCGAAGCTGGGCTGATCGTGCGTCAACACGTCACGGAAAATCCGCTCACCCACTGCGTGGTGATTGTGGCGCCTGGAGTTCTGCACCGGCAGTGGCAGCAGGAACTTTCTGCACGTTTTCACCTGGAGGAACTGCTTAATAAGTCGATCCATATCATTGATATGGCCGCCTTCAGCACAGCGGACCCCCTGTCGTTCCGCCCCGATATGCTGGTGATTGACGAAGCTCATCAGGTCGGTGCCTGGGCATGGGATGCAGAGTACGAGCAGCGCTACGCTAGTGTGAACTACTTGGCGCAACAAAGTGAAAAATTGCTATTACTATCAGCGACACCCGTAACTGGCAATGAAAAGAACTTCCTGGCCATGCTGCATCTGCTGGATGCTAAAAATTACCCACTGACTGACACTGGCTTACAGAAATTTCAGCAGCGTATCCAGCAGCGCGAAGAAATAGGTTCACTGTTCTACGCGTTTAACTGTGATAACGACAACATGACGCTGGAAGAGAACCTGGAAGCGTTGACTAGGATGTTTCCTGAGGATGAAGTACTAAACGGGATGGCTTCACAGTTGCTTCCCCATTTAGATATGATGCAACCGCTGCGGAGTGAGGCGCGTGATCTGCTGATCAATAAAATCCGCCACTACATTGGTAACCGTTACCGTCTGCACCACCGCCTGCTACGCAACCGCCGTAGCAACCCCGCCATTAGCGTCCTGATGCCTGGCTTGTCCGGCCTATCACTAAAAAAATATGCCACGACGAACGCCAGCAACGACATGATGATCGCCTGGCGCGAATCGGCAATAATGATGCACCCACAAGACCCCACGTTGGCGGCAATTTATCAGTTACTGTTTGAAGCCGCTATCGCTACGCCGGAACTACTGGCCCGGCTTGCAAACTATCGCTTACAGCAGGAGTCACTTGGTGCCGCGCAGGGCTTTCTCTATAGTGATTCACAGCTCGCGCTGTTGCAGCATCCGCTGTTTGATGGCGAGAAGGAGATCCTGCTTGAGCTGATAGACCGCTGCAAAATGGAGTGTGACAGCAAGCGCCAGCGCTTAATTGATGTATTGGAAAAACTTCTGGATAGTAACGTCAGAGAACTCCCTTATATTGTGGTGTTCTGTGACCAGCCATGGGTAGCCGACCAGGTATTTACCGACCTGATGATACCATTTATTGGCAAAATCCAGCGCCATAACCCCGACAAAGAAGTGCGCTTTGGCAAGGGAAGCAAATGCCAGATCTTAGTGTGCGATCGCCGGGCTGAAGAAGGTGTCAATCTGCACGGCGGGCGCAAGATTGCGCTGCATTACGACTTGTTGCTGTCGCCTAACCGTATGGAACAGCGTCTTGGCCGCTTGAATCGCTACTGCGCGACTGAGAGTGCGACTACTATCCTCAGCATGGCGCTGGTGAGTGAAGCAGAGGGTCTGCAAAATCAGTGGCTGACTATTCTCAATGAAGTGTTCAATGTCTTCGAAGAGTCGATTGCAAGCCTACAATACTTGATTGATGAGGAATTACAGCGGCTTATTTCCAATCTTTACCCGCTGGGTGAAGAGAGCATGATGCAACTCAGTGCGCGTCTGGCTGGTGAAGATGGCCGCCTTACGGTGGAAAAGCAGCGCATTGAAATGCAGGAAGTCCTGCTGCAAATTGATGGCGATATCATCGAAGCCAGAGAGTATGCCGATGCACTGGCGGATATAGATGAGAATGAAGAGGAATTCCGCCGCTGCGCTCGTAATCTGATAGGTAATGTACTGAAATTCGATTTTATTCCAGATGAGAAAGATCCATCGATATTCCGCTATCGCTTCAACCCTGGTGATAGAGGGACGGGCACCTTAGTCAGCCCACAGCGCCTACAAAAACACTGCCTGCTGGGCTTTGATCTCAACCAATCTAGCGGAAGTTCGCCCATGACTTGGCCACTTAGCTACTACCGGGCTGATACCTCTCAGGGTAAAATCCGCCCGGCTCGCTTGGGTGAACCTTTCCATGATGCCATCCTACAAATGCTGGATTTTGAAGAACGCGGTGTTGCTAGCGCGATTATCCGCATCACACCAGGCATGGGCGATGAAAATATTTTTTTCCGCTACGATTTTCTGATTGAAGCTGATGTCAATACACCAGCACTGCAACGACTGGCCGACCATCTGATGCCTCCTGAAACCATTACCTTGTGGCTGGACCAGGCCGGCGAGCAGGTCACCAACGCAGAGGTGTTGATGATACTTAATGAAGACTATAAACCGAAGGATAAGGGCGGACGCCACCTAAATCTCAATGAGGAACGCTGGGCGCAGATCTCCCATTGCATCAGCGCTAAAGATTGGCGCACCTGGTGTAACGATAGCTATAGCATAGCCCAGCGACTGGCGGTGGAACAGTTCGCCACACAACAGGCTCTCAGCCTGAGCCGACTGGAACATTATCTAAGCAGCGCCGCGCTGCATCATGCTAACCGGCAGGAGACAGGGCAGATGCTGCGCCAGGGTATTGCACAGCCGAAAATGACCTGCCTGGCGACGCGTGCCTTAATCATTGCATCAGAAGCTATATTGGATGAGGACTCATAAACCGGATGAATCTGGCGCAACTGATTGATAATGATGTTATTTCATCAAGGTTGAGTGAGTGCCTGCTGCCAGAGGCGACTGCCGGACACCTCGACCGCCGGGCGTTGATCCGTGACTGGCTGTACCGGGAAAAACATGCCCACCACAACAATAACGAACTGACCGTCCCTGATGACAGCCACCCTGGTTGGCCAAGACAGGAGGAGTGGGAAGCCAGCGGTATTAACTGTCAACGACTAGGTCAGACCTTTCTGCTCAGCGCTGGCCCTGCTTGGTGTCCGCAGTGGCTGGAGCAGGGAAACGGCATGCCTTTTCTCGCCAGCGATCAGCACCAATTCTGCCGCCAGGACACTCGAGTACCGATGGACTATGTCCTGCGCCGTTACTTCAAGAAGGACAATTATATCAGCTATCAGGCACCGGGCCAGCGCGATGCGGTACGCCGGGCTCTGTTCGCCCCACCGGGCAGTACGCTGTTGGTCAATTTGCCCACTGGCACCGGGAAAACACTGGTAGCGCAAGCATTAGCTCTGACAGCCTCAGCTCCCGGGGCACTTTGTGTACTGATCGCCCCGACCACGGCGCTGGTGTTGGAGCTGGCTAGCCGTTTCCGGAAGTTACTGATTGAAGCAGGGAACAAAGCAGAATCTGTCACCGGCTGGTATAGCGGCTTACCGGCGCAGGATAAATATGATACGTACATGCGTATCCGTGTGGGTGAGCAGCGGCTGATCGTCACCTCTCCTGAAGCGACCTGCAGTTCCCTGCAGTTCGCCTTATTTGAAGCAGCAAAACAGGGAGGGCTGCGCCATGTTATTGTTGATGAAGCGCATATTGTCGCCAGCTGGGGGAACGACTTTCGCCCGCATTTCCAGCAACTTGGTGGCTTAATTCGTGGGCTGAAGCGCATCAGCCGTGAAGCGAATCTTACACCGTGCTCAACACTGCTGATGAGTGCGACTATCACCGAAGCCAGCCGTAAAATCCTGCGCGATACCTTCGATCAGGAGATGAGCGAAGTCCATGCCTGCCATCTGCGCCCGGAACCTGCTTACTGGTGTTATCGGGCAAAAGACCACAGCGACAAACGGGATAAGGTGCTGCAATCGCTGGCTCATGCGCCACGCCCGCTGATCCTCTACGTGACGCGACCGAAAGAAGCTGAAGAGTGGGCGCAACAGTTGCGTTTGCAGGGGTATCAGCGTTTGGCAACATTTACCGGTGATACACCGAGTGAAGTACGCCGAAGCCTGCTGGAAAAATGGGATAAAAACCAACTGGATATCATGATTGCGACCTCAGCATTTGGCGTAGGTATGGATAAAAACGACGTGCGCACAGTGATCCATGCCACAGTGCCGGAAAACATGGACCGCTTCTACCAGGAAGTGGGACGTGGTGGACGCGATGGCTATGCCTGTACCTCACTGCTAATTTACAATCATCAGGATGTCAAACAGGCAGAACATCTGTCCTCACAAAAGTTGATTGGTCTTGAGTTGGGCCTGGAACGCTGGAAAAAGTTATGGGGTAGTGCCGAATCGGTGGGCGACAACCTGTATCGTATTGATATAGAGAGGATCCATAGCGGCCTTAATTTCCGCAGCAAACAAAATAAATTATGGAACTTGCGTACCGTACTGATGATGGTGCGTGCAGGAGTGCTGGAACTGGATGCCGATCTACAAAACCCGCCAGACAAAAAAGACTTTGCCGATGTTAATCGCTACGAAGCGGCAAAAGAGCAAATCATCCGACAGAACGGAAATTCACTGGTAGTACGCATCCTGCGTAGTCACCACACCGGAGAAGAATTGTGGAAAACACGTATTATCCCTTCCCGTGAAGAGACGCTGCAAGCTGCAAGGGCTAACCATAATGCATTAATCAACTGGCTGCATACGCCACTGAGCAGACCGCTGTGCGAGGCACTTGTGGATCTCTACTCCATGGCGGAATTTATTCCGGGTCACGCCTGTGGTGGTTGCCCTGCCTGTCGCGATAAGCAGGCGCTTACTAGTAATTATCCGAGCCCACCGACGCTGTTGCTTAACCCTCCAGCGTCGGTGGCACAGCAGGCGTTAAGCCGCTGGCAGGCGCTCAGCGGCCTATCTTACTCCAGTTGCTTTATCACCTATCCGCCAGTTAACGACGATGAGTGGGAACGTGAGAACTGGTATCACCGCATCGCGACGCTACTGGTGCAACTGTATCATAGAGGCATTGTCCAGCGCGTCTGGGCAGATCCTGCCTTGTTGCATAGTATATTTAGCGCCATTCCGCGCGGTGAGCGCCTGATCTTGTTGAGTGACGAATTGCCTGCACGTGATGAGCCAGCGCCGGATAACGATGTAATGGCCGAGTTGGCAGAGTTGGTACTTCCCACTCAAGAGTCCTGCGCCAATGGTTACCTGCCGCCTTTCAACCCAGCACCATTACAACTGACGCTGATCCCGCATGATATGCCCGATCCTCACCATCCTGGCGGGGCGCATTACGTTCTTCTCGATAATCACAATTGGATCACCATCGAACAACTTCAAAGGAAACTAGACAGTGTCGATTATCAATAATGCCCATGGTGGCAGCCAGTATGCCGTGCTGGCCGCATTTTATCAGGTGCTGAAAGCCAGCCCGAAGAACCAACTACCGCGTGAAAAGCTGATGGCGCTCTGTGCACCGGAAACATTGCAAACCGGCGACTCACAAAATGCACGTGGTAAAGCGTCTCAGGAATTAAGAGCATGGCTGGACTTGGGGTTACTGACGGAAGAAAAAGTAGAAGAGACAACACAAATCAGTTTCAACGCGAACTATTTCAGCACAAAAAGTATGCCGCTGCGCCAGGCTGCGCGCCGCTGTTTACAGGCACAGGAAAATAACAGTGACCTGAGCTCACGCGATGAACGCGCCGTCGACCTTACCCTTTTGGCTGCATTGCTGCTGGCGCTGGATGTCTATCAGAACGCAGAAATCAAATCGGGCAACCTTGAAGTGCTGGTGAACACGTTTATACCTGATTTTCGTATCAACAGTAATGAAATTGCTGTCGTTCCGGGGTATCTCAGTTGGCTGGGCTTTGCTCAACAACTCACTCGCGACAGTTACGCCATTGACCCCACCGATTCTATTCGTGAAGAGTTACCGTTCCTTATGCGTGTTGGCGAACAACTTTCCATCGGCGAAGTGCTGCAACGTCTTAATCGGGCGCTCCCGGTGCTAGATGGTGGCAGTTATCGCCAGCAGGTCGAGGAGCGTATCAGTCTGTATGGCTGGCACTCTCTTAGCCCTAACCGCCTTTCCACCTCGCTGTCGCGTGCGCTGCTGCGGCTTCAGCTTTCTGGAGTAATCAACATGAAGGCTGAGTCTGACGCCAGCGGCGCAATGCAGTTAACCGGCCGGAACGGCAGCGTGCTGCGTACCGTAACCCATCTGACCTTAAATGATGTGGGAGTCCACTAATGCCACAACTACAGAGCTACTGGCCCAGCGAGCAGAACGTTACTGCCTGCATCCTAACCGAGGCTGAGTCACTGGCTGACAGCCAGTTGCTGGCGGTGCATGAACCGATGCGTCTCGACCGCATTGAGTTTCAAAGTGGTAAGGTCACGCAGGTGGGAGAGGGGGCGCTGCTGGACTTTCTGCTTGAACATAACCGCCCGCTGCCGCTAATTGGCGCTTCTGGCGTGGGGAAATCCCACTTGGTACGCTGGGTTCATGCTCAGCTCAAACGTCGTGAAGATCATGCGAAATACCACATTATCCGCATCCCCAAAAATGCTTCTCTGCCACGTGTACTTGCCGCCATTCTGGAAGGTCTTGACGGCGAGGAGTATCAGAGTATTCGTGAAAAGGTTAACGGAGTTGGAAAGCAATTAATCCCCGAAAACGTTGCCGAACATATTGCTCTTAAATTGCGTCAAGCGCTAAACGCAGCATATACAGATGCCATTGAAGAGCTTCGCCAAGAAAAAATGGGAAAAATTCAGCTGGAAGAAAGCAGAAAAAAGCAGCTGGAAGAAATTCAACAACACGCAGCATCATCTCGACTGCCCGCGCTGTTTTTTGACAGCGTGATGACGCAGTATTTCACTGCTCCTGGCGCCTGTCTTCACAATATAGCGCAGCGCTTCTGCCAGGGAGCTAACGACGACAGTATTGCCAACTTGCGGTATGAAATGTCTGCGGAAGACTTCACCTTCAAAGGACTGGACTTCAGGCAGGTTTCACCAACAGTGCTTCCCTACCTGCGCAACCAACAGTTGCTTACCAGCGATGAAAAAAAGCAAGCAGCGGCTCGCGTTGTCAACGTGGTGCGCAGCCAGGCGTTAGAAGACACCTTCGTCGAACTATTTAGCTTTAACCGGGCCAATTTCCAGGATCTGATGCGTATGATCCGCCGACAGTTGCTGGCAGAAGGTCGCGACCTGATCCTTCTTGTGGAAGATCTTACCGCCACCTCGGCGATTGAAGATGTCCTGATCGCCTGTCTGATAGAGGAAGATGAGTACGACGGCAAAAAAGTTTTATGTACTCTAAGATCGATTATTGCGGTTACTGAGGGTCACGATAGCTTTAAGCGCCTACGTAATACACTAGGCACCCGCGCCCGCTACGAATGGGTGATCCAGCAGCATGCCAGCGAAAACGATGTCGCGCTGAAAAAACGCGTTATTGACTTTTGCGGCCGCTATCTCAACGCTGCCCGTCACGGCGCTGCTGCTCTGGAAACTTATCACCTCCAGCAGGACGCGCAGTGTTATCAGGAGATTCCTGTATGGCAGGATCAGGAGGTGCTGGAGAACGAATCTGCTGCGCCAGCGCTGGCCAGTTTTGGCAGCAGTAGCATTGGTCATCCGCTGTTTCCCTTCAACCCAGCAGCCATTGGGCAGTTGGTAGAACGACACTGCAAAGTTAAAGAACAAGGCCTAGTGTTTATCCCGCGTAATATTTTGCATGAAATTTTGCGCGAGCCACTGAAAAAGTATCGCCAGAATTATCTGGACGGGCAGTTCCCGCCATCACAATTTGCTGAGATTGTATGTAACCCGGCATTACAGCAGAGGATACGCCTGGAAGGCCTCAGCCAGCCTGAGCGGATTAATTCACTGCTGGCTGTTTGGGGGGGAAATAGTACAAACCTGGCAGGTCTTACGCCCGCCATCTGTAAAGAGTTTGGTCTGCCGGATGCGGCAGTACTGTTGGGGGGCGGTGGAACGCCACCGGAACCAGCACCGGAACCAGCACCGGAACCAGCACCGGAACCAGTACCGGAACCTGTACCAGTACCGGAATCAGTACCGGCACCACCATCACCACTTGATGAATGGAAACTCGTGCTGGATAAATGGCACCAGAGCAAGACGCTCGAGCAAACCAGAGCCCGCGACATTCGTAAGTGGCTCCTGGAAGCGCTGAATGCCCGTATCGACTGGTCAACTGAGCTTATCCAGACCTCTCTCATGGCCAGCTCAGCAAAAACTCAGGGAAGGATCCACTTGCCCGGCGTGCTTGTAGGGAATCAGTCACATCCGCTGGTGAAGCTTGAAGATACTCCTGAGTTGCGTAGCGCCTGTCTGGCGATGGCGCACTTCAACCATTATCAGAGTTGGGATTATGACGGCAGTGAGATCGACTACGCCGCCTTTCATAGTTTCATGGATTGCATTGAGCACGAAGTAAAACTCAAGGTGTTGCAGGAAGAACGCGAGGAGCTTTCTAGTATCATCAACGATCTGCAGTTAAGTGGTGCATTCCTTGGGTTGGATGGATTATCAGCATCCCATCCGGCCACGCTGGTGCAGGCACTGTTAACGGAACCGCAAGTCGCAAACAGCAACCATCCACTGCTGGATGAGTTCTTAACCCAAGCGCGCGACACCGTGATTGATGAGCATCTGAAACGTCGCGAGCGTTTAATCGCGCTTACGGCGGCGAAAAAACCGGGTGCTCAGCCGTATGCTATTAACGGCTTAATGCTGGTGGAGGCGTCTAAGAAACAACTGCCAGACGCTGGCAAACAACCGGGCAAGATCCATGAAGTCAAAAGTAAGCTCGGTGGCTACCGCACCCTGCTATTGAAGACCCAAGAGAGCATCACTGAACGCCTGAGCGACGGCAACAGCGCCAGCCTGGCAGCGGTGAACCTCTGCGACACCATGAAGGAGATAGTCGAACTGGCGAATAGCGCGGACGTCGCCCGTCCAATGGGTGAAACTGTACCGGTACTGCTGAAGTTGCTGAAGAACTGGAAAGATCCAGAGCTGAAAAAACTGATCAGACAACTGGAAAAACTGACGTTGCCAGCCGATAACTCGCACATGTTGATGAGAGAGATCCTTGCCATCAATGGCGAGCAGTTTGAGGCGTTTCGACAGTTATTAGAGACTTGGGGCAAGTTCGAAGACGCCACCGACAAGTATGTGCAACAGCGTATAAGCGATAAGGGCGGAGACCAAGTTGAGGATGCAGAAAACCAAGTTACAGATACCCTGGCAAACCTGGCTGAACAGTTAACGCTGCTGGAGGCGGACTTATCATGAGTGAAGTAAACATCAATGACGTGGTAACTCCCGTAGCCAGCGTACCGGAAGAACGCGGTATTTTTGCACGGCGCAGCGGTGATTTTAAAGCACGCCTTCAACGCTACCAACAAATGGAGAAAGCTCAGGATATCCGCGATAACCTGCTGCGGATAGCAAAAAAAATCGATACTCCGACTCAAACACTAGCACAGGCCCTCTGTAGCTATAGGGTGTTAAGGCAGGTCCACGACGATGAAACGGGTAAGCCGATTGTTGGTCCGTTTGACCGTGCGACTTTCGGCAATCCACAAATCCTGCTGACGGCCTTTTGCCAGCAGTACGCGACGCATAAACATGATGTTGAGCAAGAGGGTGAACTTGCCCTGCTTACTCAAGAAATTAGGCGCTTAGCCAGCGAACTCAGCACGCACACCACCGCGGCGTGGGTTAACTATATTCGCGGATTAAAAGCGCAGTGGGAAGTGGATCAGAGACTGTTCAGTAACTTGGCGCATCAGGAAGGACAACGAAAAGTACAACAGCACTACAGTGATCTCGTGGAAAAGTTCACCAGCAGTAGCCGGGGGCTGCCGAAAACCATTGAAGAATTTGATACGGTGAGAGACCTGCATGAGAAACTCTGCCAGCAACGCGGAGCACTTAAGCTGGATGTGCCAGAAGAGGTCAATCTCTTCCTCAAAGCCGTAGCCGGGCAAGGTGCCACGCTCGATATGTTGACGCCTAATGTACTCAGTTGGCTGACGGAAGAAGACGACCCGACGCGCTATCGCATAAGACGCCTGTAAGGAGCCGTAGTTTCAATGGAACAGATTATTCGCGCAGTACTTGATGGGCTGGAGTCGCAGGAGGCGGTACTCCTCACTTGGGGTAACACACAAGGTTTTTTCACTGAGACCGAACTCCGTAATACTATTTCTCAGGTCTTACAGAACCACCCGCTCGAGGCCAACGGCCTAACTAGTTTTGGCATAGCGAAAGTTATGATCGATCGTGGATTGCTACTGCGTCACCAGCAAAATGGTGTTTCGGTGTTTCGTACCCGCATGGCGGAGGCAGTGCGCCTTTACAGCCAGTTGCGCCAGATGTTTCCTAAGCACGGCCTTAACAATAACTGGCGTACCGCATCGACGTTGGTGTCCGACTATCGCTTCTTACGCCGCCAACGCAAATACCCGAAGCGTAACCAACAGGCTGCTGAAGTTTTGCAGCAACTTGATGAAATAACTGGTTTTACCTCTACGCACCGCCAGTTACTGTCGGCCCTGCTCAGCCATTCGAGCGGAATGTACAACCTCGCCTACTTTCAACAAGAAGCCTGCAAAAACGTACTGCGCGGATTGCAGCAGAGCCAGCACCGCTCGACTGCTACCATTGTCTGCGCCGGAACTGGGACTGGTAAAACTTTGGCGTTCTATCTGCCTGCTCTGACCTTTATCGGCAGTGAACTGGTCGCCAAAAGAAAAGATGCGGTAAAGGCGCTAGCAATTTACCCTCGCAATGAACTGCTGAAAGATCAGTTTATCGAAACGCTGCGTCAGGTACGTAAACTGAACGGTTTGCTGGAAGAAAAAGGCGTGCGCAAAGTACGTATCGCCGCTCTTTTCGGCATGGTGCCGCTAGATAAAGACGCGATTTATCGTGACTACATGAAAACGGCTTGGAGCCGGCATCGTGACGGCATGTCCTGCCAGTATATTCCCTGCCCGACGGATAGCTGTCGTGGCAAAATGGTCTGGCGCACCGCTGATCTTGAAAACAGCTTTGAACGTCTGCATTGCGATAGCTGTACGCAGACCATCGAGCCTGATGAAGTGATCCTGACGCGTAAGCGTATGAAGATCGAACTGCCAGATATTTTGTTTACCAGCACCGAAATGCTGAATAAGCAGATGGGCAACCCGTTTCTGGCATCGCTGTTTGGCATCGGCAAAAATGTCGTCCCGCCATCGATGATGCTGCTTGATGAGGTGCATACCTATTCCGGCGTCAGCGGTGCACAGAACGGCATGCTGATCCGCCGCTGGCGGCATCTGTCCGGTGCTACACCGCACTTTGTTGGACTGTCCGCAACGTTGGAGCAGGCGACGCGCTTTATGGCTTCGTTAACCGGGTTGGAAGAGTACCTAGTGGCGGAAGTTAGTCCGATCGAAGACGATATGGAGACAGAGGGCGCGGAGTATATGCTGGCTCTACGTGGCGACCCGGCGTCCCGCTCTAGCCTTTTGTCCACCACCATTCAGGCCTCCATGCTAACCAGGCGTATGCTCGACAACGCCGCAGTGCCGGTCAGCAACGGTATGTACGGCACGCGCAGTTTTATATTTACAGATGATATTGACGTCATTAACCGCCTCTATTTCCAGCTACTGGATGCCGAGGGGCGTTACTCGAATGGCAATATCAATGCCAAAAAAGAACCGCTGGCGATGCTGCGCGGCGATGCGCCAAATGAAGAGAAATTTACCTTTGGTCAGCAATGGCCGTTGGCTAAAATGATTGGCCATACACTCGATTCTGCTGACCGCAGCAACGTTAAGCGCACCTCTTCGCAGGATGCTGGCGTCGACCATGCTGCGGATCTGATTGTCGCTACCGCGTCACTTGAGGTCGGATTTAACGACCCGAACGTCGGTGCCGTTATCCAGCATAAAGCCCCGCGCGATAATGCCCAATTCCTGCAGCGTAAAGGGCGTGCTGGACGTCAACGAACCATGCGCCCGTGGACCGTGGTTGTGCTGTCCGACTATGGCCGTGATCGCATGGCATTTCAGTGCTACGAAAACCTGTTTGAGCCGGTACTAAAGGCGCGCCAACTGCCGGTCGGCAACAGTTACGTACTGCGTATGCAGGCGGCCTTTGCCACTATGGACTGGCTCTCCAGCCGTAACGAGTATCTTAATCAGTGGAATCGTGGTATCTGGGATGACCTATCCGTCCCGCAGGACAAAGGTAAGCCATCTGAAGCTCAGTCAAAGCTGGCCGATCTGATTGAAGACCTTCTGAACAGCCAGAAAACCCAGCAGGAGTTTAACTCATGGTTGGCTGAAGCACTGGGGATTAAGGACGAAAAACTGCTGCAGTCATTGCTGTGGCAACCCCCACGCGCGATTATGACCGCGTTTCTTCCTACGGTACTTAGAAGACTGCGCTCCAACTGGTCGCGCCTTGGCATTGAGCAGGCCGATAACTGCCGCAAAAGCACGCCGATGCCTGATTTTATACCGTCCGCGTTGTTTAACGACCTCTGCCTGCCGGAGTTACAGATTAACCTGCTAGGTGAAGTCGGTCAGGAACCCGATGCGCACAGCATGCCGATTTTGCAGGGGATGAAAGATTTTGCCCCGGGGCGTATCAGCAAGCGCTTTGCCATCAAAAACATTCGCGAATGCCACTGGCTAGTGCCGAAAAAACTCGAGCTGAAAGATGGTTCGCATCCATTCCCGATTGATGATTACTGCCCGCCAGACAAACGGGAGTCCATGCCCGATTGTCACATTACCACTCGCACTGGCATGCAGGTTATCCCTTGCTTCCGCGCCTGGGAAGTGACTGCCAGCACGCCACCAGATGACCTTAAACTGAGTGAAACCTCAAACGCGTTTCTTAACTGGCACAGCGAGATCCGTCCACCTCAGAACGGCATCCCTGCGGAAGTGCCATCCAACAATGCCTGGCAGGATATTTTCCAGCAGGTGGAGTTTTACAGCCACCAGCAGCACTGTCCGATCGAAGCCGTGCGCTTTGCCACCGGATCACGTGCCAATATTAAATTCAGCGACCAGCGTGAAGACCTGCAGATTGACTTCAAATTTGAACACCAAGGCGAACCCGCTGCGTTTGGCTTCTCGCTGTGGGTAGATGCGATAAAATTCCAGTGTCGGTTACCTAATTTTGATCTCGCTAGCATCAGCAACAACCGTGAACTGGTGGCCGGATTGCGCACAGCGCGCTTCCTGTATGAAGTCAGCCACGACGAGGCAATCAGTGTTAATACTTTCCTCGGCGGTTGGCTGGCAGAAACTGTCCTGGCAGGTATTGGCAGCGAAGCAGTATTGAAAAACTGCACCCCGGAGCAGGCGTTCCGCGCAATGGAACACAACAGCGCAGGGATCGCCTTGATTGACGTTCCTGCTCGAATCTTCCAGACGTTGTATGATGCGCAGACCGGTGAAGAGATAGAGCAGGATCTACAGCAAAGCTTGCGTGAACTGTTGTCCCAGGCTCCGGTGATGGCAAGAATTGCCGACTGGGTGGAACTGCTGTGGCAACCGCTGGATAACACCTGGTTGGAGTGGTTGACCCTCAACTTCACCAACACACTGGGTGCGGCGCTGCTGCAAACCGCTATGCAGTTGTGCCCAGATGCCGACGACAACGACCTAATCCTTGACCTCAACGGTGGGCCGGTGCGCACTGCGCTGCTCGCGCCTGACCAGCGCGAAATCTGGCTGTCGGAAACCACCGTGGGCGGTGGCGGTATCATTGAGAAGATCCAACAGATTTACCGTGAAGATCCGCGCAGTTTCTTCGAGTTGCTAGACTTTAACCTCAGTCCAGGCGACTACGAAACAATGGACAATAATGTCTGGCACCTGCTGCAAACCATGGTAAACCCGACATCATCCCTGCCTGCGTGTATGAACGAAATGCGCCTTGCCAACGATCATGCCAGCCAGGTTCAGGCGCAGCGCAACTTGCTGGGAGAATTGCAGCGCAGCGGCTTTATGACCAGCCACAGCTTCCTGTCGGCGATCAACACCCGCCTATTACGGCCGGGGACCGATGCCAGCAGCGATGTCTTTTTACTGCAACTGCAACAGGATTGGCGACAGCAGGAGCAGCGACTGGGTATTGAACTACCACAGCGTGTCTATGCCTTTACCTGTAGTCAGTCCAGCGCGCTTGACCAGCAACTACAACAAGCTAGCCAAGGGCAGCACAACTTGGAGAGTTGGCGTTTAAATACCTGTAATGGCCTACTGTGGCCACGTGGCCATACCATTCGTGATAGCTGGCTAACTTGGTACAACCCTTACAGCTTTGCCGGGCCAACCGAGCGCCTCCTGCTGGCCCATGTGGTGCAGCACAGTTGTGCTCAGGTGGCGCTCAGCCAACCAGACTGGATGCAGCAGTGTCACCAGCATCTGGAAAATAATGGTAAATGCGAGTTACTAGCCGAACCGGGCGATGCAATAAATGAGGCCATCGCTACTCTTTTAGTCACCCCAGTAGAAATGTATGGGTTGTTCTTCTACCCGCGCGTCAGTGCCCTGCGCCGCCACAACAATGACACCTTCGCCATGATTGAAATTCCGGAGGCGATCCAATGAATACCCGTCGTATCTTTAAATCCAGAACCTCACGCCAGAGTGAAGTTCTTGATGTACTCAGCTCCTTGTTGGTAGCGGAGATCGCTCAGCCCAGCGCGGAATTGTGGATAGTCTCGCCGTGGATCACCGACCTCGACCTGCTGGATAATCGCACCGGCCGTTTCGACTACCTCGAACCAGCCTGGGGACAGCGTCAGGTGCAGACCTCAGAACTGCTGGCGCGTGCGGTAGCCAACGGCGGTACGCTTAAAGTGATGACCAACGAGACCCAGCATAATGCACGCTTTATCCGCCAGTTAACCGAACGCGTCGCCAACTACGGCATGCTGGATAACCTGTACATTGGCCAGAAAGAGGTACTGCATACCAAAGGGTTCCTCGGAGATCATTTCTTCCTAAGCGGTTCAATGAATCTGACGATCGGCGGGATCGTGATCAATGATGAACAGATTAACTTGACCACAGACAAAACCGCCATCGTGCAGGCGTTGTTAGCATTTAACGACTTTTACCAACCGGCACAGGGAGGTGTGCAATGAACAGCGCTGATAGCGAAAAGTTCCTGCGAGCCTTTTTCCATAGAGAAAACAATATTATCTCTTGGGAAAAAATCGCGGGTGGCCTGCTAGAAGCATCAACCCAACAGCGGTTGACCCCCTGGCTTAACGATGTCCGCAACGGATGCTTCCCGGTGATCCTGCCGCGTGTAGTAAAGGGCAGTAACGATAAAGTGACTTGGTATGCAATGGCCGATGAGGAACGAGACTATGCGGAGTTGCGCGAGTTATTAGACGCGCACGTCGGCACCTCGTGGTCTGACTTTAACCGCCAGCGCACGATGCTGGATCCGAGCGACCCGGTGGAAAAAGCGTTGATAGACCACTATAGCGATAGAGTATACAAATTTAGCTCGCTTTCTCAGTCGAGGATCCCGGAGATTTTCAATGGCATTGAGCGCTTGCGCCAACAACTCGCCAGCCGCCCGATTCACCAGCTCATACTTCTACGCCCGCGTGGCCGTATTCTGCGTGACGTCCGTGCCGCCTTGCGTCGACGTGATGTGCCGCAGACTCGCCTCTATCTGCAGGAACTACGTGAAGCTGGTGGCATAGGCCATATTAACGAACTGTTTATCGAACTGCGCTGCATGGCTCTGGAAGGTGATGCCAAAAGCCTGCTAGATTCGACTCAGTTGCGACAGGTCTTGGATATGCCGCACCCGTTGGTGTTGGCTGAAGAAGTGATGACGGTTTTCTATCAGCAGTTTCTGCTGAAGTATGAGCAGTTGAGCGACCTCGCAGCCCAACGACAAGCATTTAATATTTTGCTGGTGAAGAACGTACCGCGCCTGTTCCAAGTGACGCAGGGTATAAACACGCCATCGGCGATCAAAAATATCCTACTGTGGTTACTTTCTGACACACAAAGTGATCCTGCAAGACTGAGGGAACAGGCACAACAAGTGGTTGCCGGTATGAAGGGGGCAACAGACGATGACCGGCACTGGATCCGCCGGTTGCTGGAAGCATTCCCGGCCGTTGCTGTGGCCTCGCTACCGGTGGCGAGCACCGATGAATTGCTTGCCAGAGCCGATGAATATCCTGAAAGCGTTCTGAAAGAATTACTGTTACTACCGGTCAGTGCTCGCGGTGCAGCTATTGCTTTGCAATGTGCTTGGGTCATAGGCAGTGCAGAAGCTGCTGTGAAGGCTGTAAGCTATCTGCAACAACTGGCTCAACAAGAGCGCGACTTGTTACTGGCGAAACCGGCCTTCCAGCGTTATTACACTGCCTTACAGTTGATGCTGCCATCCAAACGAACAGAACATGATACTGCAGGTATCAATAACTGGCAGGACTGGTTGAAGGAAGTCTTAAATAACCCTCGATGGTCGGGGGCGATAGAAGCGGTAGAACAGGCCTGCGGCCAATGGAACGCAGCGGCTTTCCAGCCCGAGGCATTTGTTTCGTTGCTGGATAAAACCAACAACTGCGCCAGCATGGTGTTGCGCGATGCCATTCCAGTACTGCTCGAGTGGCTGGATAACCATCAAACAAGTGCTTCCTGGCAGTCTGTCCGGTTAGCATTGCTGCAACAATTGGCGCTGGACGACAATAGTTCTCGCGAAGATATCTTTACTGCCTGTGATCTAACACGCGGTTATTTAGAGGGCGATAGTAATGCGCACGATTACCGCGAACTAATAGAAAACCTGCAGATGATGATCGAGAGTTCAGGTACCACCAGCGCTAGCGCCTGGCTGGATTTGCTGGAACTGTTCTTGGTCTACCCAACTGCTGACCAACTTGCCAGAGAACAATTATTCAATCTGGTACTCAACATGTTTTACCGCAACCCAGCCCGCTATAGTAAATTGCAGTGGAACCTATTGGCTCAGTTTGCTGGTGAGTGCGGACTTGTCTGTGAAATTCCCCCACAAATTTTAGAGGACAGTGGGGAGAAAAATGATGAGGTTCGTGTCGGATCAACATTGAATGACAAGGTAGTGGGCATTTATACATTGACTGAGTCGGTAGCACAGCGTGTGAAAAAACAACTACTAGCCGATTATCCTCAGGCCGATATTCGCCTCAACAACGATAAAGGCGGCTCAACCATGCTGCGTTCATTGGCTAGAGAAGCGGATGTATTTATTTTTGCTTGGCTTAGTTCTAAACATTCTGCTTATTACGCGATAAAGGAAGAGCGAGGGGATAAACCATTATTGCAACCTTCCGGAAAAGGCAGTACGAGTATGCTGGACTGCATACGTAGTTATCTTAAATTGTAGTAAAGGTGAAAAACTTAGCTGTAACCTATAACGTCACAGCTAAGTTCAATCTCGGGCTATTCACCCCGATACACGCAACCCGCACTACAGGTTTCTTTCACCATGACAGCACTCAGAATTGGCAACTGTGTTTTAACCTGACTCCATATCCATTTGGCGAGTACTTCGCTGGTTGGGTTTTCCAAGCCAGGGATGTCGTTGAGATAGTAGTGGTCCAGGCGATCTAGCGTCGGCTTGAAAATGGCCTTGAGTTCAGCGAAATCAATAATCCAACCTGTGTGTTTATCAACTTCACCAGTTATCTCAAGGCGCACGACAAAAGAGTGTCCGTGTAAGCGGCCGCATTTATGGCCTTTAGGAACATTGGGAAGACGGTGTGCGGCTTCAAATGTGAAATCTTTGTATAACGTAGTTTTCATGGTGACCTCATTTTTTGTTATACAGTAACAATAAGAAGCAAGATTTCCTAGCATTTAAGAATGAGCATTAGCACGCTTGCGTATTCCGACCCAAACCGGATTGTTTTCGATTGTGAGCCTCTTTGCAGGATGAGCATGCAATTCAATTGGACGTTATCGCTAGTCACAGTCCTACATCGACTAATATCACCGCTTCGTACGTAAGTTTAAAGATTGGCGGCAAAAAAGAGCTTCAGCATTCTCATGACGCTATTTCAGTTGGATAACTGAAATCTCCACTACGACAACTCAGGCTATAACTAACTGGTCTCGCATGGTGCGCAGAGCCAGTCGGCTTTACTGACCCTGAGGATAGCATTGGGGAGGAAGTGCTGTAGCCGTCTGGCTAATTGCCTTTCACCCGAGTCAGGATTTACATACGGGCAGTGCTGTCGCCCGTTCTCTGTTAGATCGCCGTGCCGGTGTGCAAACCACGGGCGTTCTGTGTCGTATCCAGGTTGGTATTGCAGCGCACTGCCGCAATGGTGGCAGGTATACCTGTCGTAAGGGGCAGTCTGCGCAATACGGGCACCGGTCAGACGACCGTTACCGTCGAGAGCGATAAAGGATTTGGCGTACATAGTATTGGCTCCTGCCAGACAATTCGTAGGCGTCAGCAGTCCCTGTACGGGCTACGCGGGCAGGGTGTGAATGGCGGATTAGCTATGTGTTATCGGCGGAGGCGAAGTAAGCCTGTGTCGGGTGTCGTTACTGTTCTTTGGTTGGCACACTATGGAGTTCTGGCGTAAAAACATTCAGACATCTCGGCATTTATCAACTCGTCCAACGCTCTTCTGAAATTTGCGGGATCGGTTTAGTTTCAGGTGGGGGCACTGAGGCCCCCGGTTTATCGTTCTCAGGATTGTGCGGTGTAATACACGAAAGCCAGCTTGTTGCCATCGGGATCTCTGACGTAAGCGCTGTAGAAACCTTCGCCGAAATGCGGACGTAGGCCTGGTGCCCCCTCGTCCGTGCCGCCGCGAGGATACGCCAGTATATCCATCAGCGGATCGTAAAATGTAATGGCGCGTGACAGATCATTGGTCCCTAGCATAATGTAAGAAAACATCTGCTCTCCTTTATGGAACCAGGGGAGAGAAGATAGCCTGTCTAAATCACGCAGGCTTTGTTTTTCATTCATCTGCTTTATGAGCCCAGGCGGGCATCGCCGTCAGATAACGTTTTGCCCGTTTTGTTGCTTCTTCCGGGCCGACTTTTTGCCAGGAATCAAGGAAGCTGGCCAAGCCTGATACCGCCTCTTCCCAGGGTTTAAGATTGCCATTACTGTCGCTGCAATATGCACAATATTGATCGCTGGCACCGTGTGCATCGGGTGCCGACATCGGCATTCCGCAAGCCTGACAGAACTGTTCATGTTGTGACATATGATGCTCCTTATGGTGACATCCTGATTAATAAATATACTGAGTATGTATTGTGCAGGTGATGCCTCAGATCAAAGCAAAGACGAAGGCCCCGGTATTTCCGGTCAGAAATACCGGGAACCTGTTGTTACCTGGCAATAAGCGCGAACACGCCCCAGCCAAAGTATTCCCGCGCGTACGTTACGTGGCGTTTCGGCGAGATGTTTAGCTCGGCCCTGACTTCGGCGGCGAAATCGTCGTCAGGATTGGCTTCCAACCAGCGGCGCATGGTCAGCCATTTCGCGGCCTCATACCGATCCCAGCCTTCCTGGTCCGCCAGTACCATTTCCACCACGTCGTAGCCGAGGTCGTCAAACGCGCTGACAAGCCCAGGAAGCGTCAGGAAATCGCTTGTCGAGTTGACGCCGCAGGCCTGGGCTATCTCGTCCGTTGCCGGAAGCTGGCGCCAGTAAGGTTCACCGATGAGCATGATGCCGCCCGGTTTAAGGCTCTGCGCCAGCAGTTCGACTGTCCCGGCAAAGCCTCCGGCAATCCAGGTCGCGCCGACGCAGGCTGCCACGTCACATTTTTCATTGGCGACGTAACCCGCCGCATCATTATGAATAAAATGTACGCGTTCGCTGACGCCGAGTTCTTCCGCGCGGCGTCTGGCCTGCGCGGTGAAGAGCGAACTCATGTCGATGCCAGTCCCCGTAATGCCATGATCCCGGGCCCAAGTGCAGAGCATCTCGCCCGAGCCGCTGCCGAGATCAAGAATGCGGGTGCCCGGCTTCATACGCAGCACGCGACCCAGCGTGGCGTACTTCTCTTCGGTGAACGGGTTATGGATGCGGTGTTCACTTTCGCTGATGGTAAAAATACGTGGGATATCCATTATTTAATTCCTGTTATTGGGTTAAGCACCAACAAGGGCACAACAAGATTGTTATTCACGCCAGTGCTCCGGTTTCATCAGGGCCTGCGCGCACTGGATGTGGCCGGTCACGTTCATGGGCTGAGCGGTGAGTGATTGCATCATCCAGCAGGCTTTGTGCTCCTCCGGGATGGGATAAGGTGCCGGATAGCCGTTGTCTCCGGCACAGGGTTCGAACCCATGTCTGGGGTAATAGGTGGCGTGGCCGAGAACGAATACTGTCTGGCAGCCCATCGATTTCAGGTGCTCGATGCCAGTGCGTATCAACCGTCCTCCCACGCCCATCCCCTGGTATTCCGGTATGACTGCCAGGGGAGCGAGGATATGCATCAGCGGTGAATCCATTTCCCCTTTGAAGGTTGCCCGGGTAAATAAAATATGCCCGACGGCTTTGCCTTCATGTCGGGCCAGCAGCGATAACGCAGGGCGCGCGCTTTCATCCTCAAGTAAAGAGGCCGTTAAATCGGCTTCTTTGCTGAAGCCAAATGCGCGGGTTTCGACTTCCCGGATATCACTGGCATCACTTTCATCTGTGATTTGAAAAGTGAAGTGGTGTGCTGTCATAGAAACTCTCCTTAGCGATTATCGAGCTGAGCGCGAACGTTATTCAGCCCGGTAGTGTTGATTCGATAGGGCTGACCATTGACGGACTTGATAAGTTTTTTGGTTTTGAGTTTTTTGAAGACGGCGAGCGTGCAGTCGGTCAGCAACAGCCCTTCGCGGCTGTAGCATTCAACGGAAGTGACGCGGCCTGAAGAATCGCGGACGTGCGCAATACGTCCACCTTTAGCGAGAACGTGTAACGTACGTTGTTCCTGACGGGATAAATTCATACTGAAGAACCTGTTTAATCATCATGTGCAAAATGTGCAAACACACAGCGGTGTCCGCATTCGATTTCGGCGCATTGATAATCAGTCCGGCCTGAAAAGGTCGGTAAGCTGATTATCGGATGATTACATTCTCCAGCATCAAAGCCTCGGGTAGAGTTGAAAGGTATTTACGGAGCGTAATAATAACACGTAGTTTTAGAAGGGATATGTTTCAGTAGAAAAAGTGTGATGTACTTCGGAAATCGAACGCCAGCTCATTTACTGAAAAAAGGCAGGTGCACTGACGAATGCAGGTTTTAGTACCCCTTATATGGCCTCATTGGCTTTTCCCCTCCGGAGGTTATTCTCCTTTTGTTAAATCCAGAACATAAATATGCTCACCCTCTTCGATTCCTGAAAAGTTGAAGCCAATCCTGATAAGTAATTTTATTGATAGGGTATTTTCCGGATTCACACCGGCTTTGATGAGTGAAAAACCGTTCTCTTTTATCCAGTCGATCGTGGCGGTAATTGCTTCAATTGCATATCCCTGGCGAGCATAAGCGGGACTGATGGTATAGCCGAGCCAAAACACATCGCATTGCTGACGTAAATAAATATCACCAATCAAAACCTGCGTCAGCTTGTTGACAATGGCCAATTGAATACCGCGAGCAGGTGTAAGAACTCCCAGCAACTCTGCTTCATAGTCCTCTTTTGTTAGCCCCTTAAATCCCTGATATTTCATCCACTCAGCATCATTACGGTACACCATAAAACTTTCAATTTCGTGTGACTGAAATGGTCGAATGATGCATCTTGACGATATTATTTGCATAAGGCTTCCTGTTTAGTGATTCTCCTGCCCCAGTCTCTGCGACTACAAGAGTTACCACCTGACGCTATGCCGACGGCTACTCTCTGGCTATGTCCGGTGCGTCGCCGCTTTCATACACAACACGAAAACTGTCAGTTTGATGTTCAACCCTCATCGGCATAGAACACAAACGCCAGTTTATTCCCGTCCGGATCGCGTACATAGGCACTATGGAATCCCTGTCCGTATTGTGGCCTGTGCCCCGGTGTACCTTCATCCCTGGCGCCCAGACTGATAGCAAGTTCGTACAACTGCTGGATGTGTTCAAACGAGTGGGTATTCAGTGCGACCATCGTGCCATTACCAACGCTCGCTGGTTGCTGGTTAAAGGGCCTGCCGACGCACAATCCGATGGTATGGTTATTGCTGAACGTCCCCCAGGATGCGCCTTCTTCATTACGGCCTGCCTTTGGATGTCCAAGCAATTCCATCAGCGGATCGTAGAACCTTATGGCGCGCTCTAGATCGTTAGTACCCAGCATCACGTAAGAAAACATAAACCCTCCTTAATCTCTTTTGCATTATTGCTCCTGGCAGCCTACCGGTGATACTGACTGCCCCTGGTGCTGCTTGCCCAGTTTAAGCAGACCGGAAACCAATAGATGACGGCTATACCGGCTAGCAGTGCCGCGTAGTGGAAGGCCATCCTGCCGCCAGCAGAAAGTAAATCCATCGAGTTGCATCACCGGAAAGAGTAAATGCGCTCTAAGCAAGAATACAGGCGGATATCGGCATCTCATAGGCCTGACAAAACTGTTCGTGCTATGTCATAACACGCACCATCTGTCGTTTAGTTGTCTACTAAATATACAGAATTTCTGCGCGGCGTTTAGCGGGTCAGATCAAGAGATGCTGCTGATAACATTATGAATATTGATTCAACTCATATGTCCAATGAATGCCGCTTTGATAGTCTTACTGTATCTCTTTGGTCGTTGACAGGATTGTAACGTTGGAAATCTTTTTTTAACCCGCTGAAAAATAACTCTTAAATATTTTTCGAACATAAACATCTATGGTCCGTTCAGTGCGGATCCGGTTTTGTATGGGTTAAAAAAGGTACGTTATGAAAGTTACATGGACCGTCACGCCTGTGGGGTGTCAGCGCATCGCGAAACGCTGCCCTTCATGCAGCATTAAACGGGACTTTTTGCCTTCGGGGGCATTTCGGGTTAATTCGCAAAAGAAGGTGCTGGACGTGTGGAGTATCTACAAATGCACACACTGCGATTACACCTGGAATATCTCCCTGTTTACGCGCCTGCACGTCAGCAAAATTGACCGCGAACTTCATCACCGATTGATGATGAACGATGCAGCCACGGTTCTACATTTTGCCTATGACACAGCTACGCTGAAGCGAAATAATGCCGAGCTATCGGGTCGGCCTGATTTTACCGTTCAGGAACGCTGGCCGGTAAGCATCACTGCCCACCAGCGGGTCCGCGTTAGTGTTAGGATTTCCCGTTCATTTCAGGTAAGTCTGCTGTCGATTTTGAAGCAACAGCTCATGCTGAGTGCCGGGGAAATTCTGAAAGGGGTTGAGGCAGGGCAGATCAGCGGCGTTACGATGAAGATGCTTAAATCGAGAAAGCTGAAGGCAGCGGAATATGAATTCCAGCTGTCTGCGGAAACGTTATATGCCAGGCGCAGGATTGTTCTGACGCATCGTTAAAAACATGAAGCTCCCCTGAGGTAATAAACGCCCGTGTGGTAGCGGTTCAACATAATGCCAAATAGGCCGGGGATAGGGGAGCTTCAGTTTTTCAGCTTCAGAATGGAGAACTTTAGTGAATGGGGTGATAAACGATATCGCTTGAATTGAGCCGAGTCTGAATGGTGCTTTAAGGATTGGGGTATCGGCAAAGGCGTAGCTTAATTGAATGGGTTGTATCATTGGCCGCGCGAATCCGTAATGCGCTGCTGTAACCATAATTCGACTTCGCTTTGCTTCCAGCGGGAACTGCGGCCCAGCTTAATTGGTCTCGGAAACAGGCCATCTTTTATCAGCTTGTAGAACCATTTATCTGTCAGCCCCGTTAGCTTCGTGATGAATCGCATATCCACCAGTTGATCATCAAGCAAAGAAATTTGTTCTGTCATGATGCTGTCTTCCATTGTGGGATTATCCTGAGCTGGTGGTTGATTGCTCGTTACCACCAGCCCTCCACATCAATGGATTGATACGTAAAAAAGTGCAGAACGCGAGCTACACCGTGCGAGGACGCCCCAGTCCGCTGGGCGACGGTACTTCACTGACTCCGTAGTGATAGTGACCGTGCTTTTGCTCTTCTTTGGCGAGGTAGCTGATGATGTAGCGCAGGGTATGGATGGCTTCGGTATCATCGTAGTTCACTGGCTTATCAATACTGACTTCATAAGCGGGCTTGTATTCACAGCGGTTGTAATAGCCTTCTCGTTGCGTTATTTCCCGCCATATTGTTCCGACTCTCTCAGCTATTGGGTAGGTAGCTTGGTTAAGGTGCCTGTCGAGATAGAACACGATATGGGCATGGCACCCGTGGTCTACAGAGTTCTCGAGTACCCAGAAATACCCAGCCAGATTTGTGTGCTGCAGGGTGCGTTCAATCAGTACACGTACCTCTCGTTCGGTTTCGTTCCATGAATGGCGTTTATAGCGCTCTGTACCTTTCTGATAGAACAGGTCGAGTCTGAGTGCCTGTATTCGGGAGTATCGGTTCAGTAGCTGATTCAGGTGGTCGTTGATTAGAGACAGTAGAAACCAGTTCATCGTGTATCTGGGATTAAAGGGGTAAGGTGTGTGCATTGATTTATCCTTTGTCAGGTAGTGTTCAAAGGATTGGGATGAGATGTAATTTTTAAGAGAAGCGGAGATATGGCAGATACAGGGAACTGTGTATCCAGGGGAATACAGGCAGGGTTGCTTGTTGGGGGAAGGAGCTGCGAGCAGAGTGGTATAGAAACAGGGAGTCCCCTTTAATTATACTAAAAACCCAAATGTTCATATCTGCTGTTGAACGATTTTAATGAGGTGAACAGAGGAGATTCGTAGAGAAAAAACCATAGGAATAATGCAGTAAAATGTCAGAGTATTATCACAATAAAATCAGTAGGATATCAGTAAAAAATCAGTCATCCCTCAGCCTGTGACCCGAGTCCCTCTACCTAAAAGATGCTCATGCTAATCTGTGTTCAGGAGCCAGAATTAGAGGGAAGAGACGATGTTGCAGTACGATATGATCCGCTACGAGATAATGTATCTAAAAATGCTTGGTGCGCTTTCCAACACTGATTACTCCTTACAGTGGAGTACTTATGATTCGCCGGATCAGTTTCGACGTTTAATCTCTGAGATCCTTGAACGGCATTTCCTGGGCGATCAGGACAGGATCAAAGTTGGCCGGAAAACTCTTAAAGAATGGGCTGAACTGCTACTGATTGATAAAGATTATTTTGATTGTTTCAAAGGTACACCAAGAGCATTGTGGTTTGCTCACCATTATATTTTTGAATACCCAGTATTATCTGCAGGGCTGACGCTTGGTGGGTTGGGGAATGACCTCGGTTGTTCAGGAAGATTTAATTCTCTTTTAATGGATAATAATATCTTCACAAATCTTGATTTCCCTAATTTGAATATCGACCTGGACGATATCGATTGGGACCTGATAACCAATCCAAAGGCCACAGCCTCGAAAAAACCGAAACGTGTTTTCTCCCGATTTTATCTGAACGCGGGAGCAAGTACCGATCTGTACAACCCCACCCCGGTAACTGAGCGTGAACTCATCAATGGTGTGATGAGATACATTGATGAAGCTCCATGCTCACTTGGAGATAAGATCTCTTATTTCAAAAAACTGCATGAGCGCTGGCTTGAGCAATATGATTTTTTTCTGACAGATTTTGACTGGATGTCACGTGATGATGAAATTCAGTTAGTCTATCTCTGGGACTATCTCAAAGGAAAAGAACGAATAGCGGGCTATCTTCGCCCTTATAATACGTCCATGCGTTATGACATGATTATTGCGGCTATGGATGTGTGGAACGTCCAGCCTGAAGAGAAGCTGGAGTTTATTGAGAAGATGAAACATGCCTGGCAAGCATCAAAATCTTATCGGCGATCTGCTAAATAGCGTTGTGATCTCAGTGGTTTCTTCGTCTGATTTCTCATTGTAGTGATGAATCTGAGTCGACCCTTTGAGTCGATCTAGGGTCCTCTCACTATCTCCTCCTTGTCCCGTTACGTACAGAGCACATAGTCGAGGTATGAAAATTAGAACGTTTACTTCTGACACTAAGCGGACAAACTGATTGAGCTGAAGGTCCGCTATGAGCGAGGAGCGGACTTGTTAATATCGGGCCTGCCTCATAATGATATAACTGAAGACAGGTAGTAGGCCTAGTGGGAAGTAATACCAAGACTCATCGAACTGTCAGTAAAACATCCCACTGCCGCCTATGTTTCTATTGATAGATTAAACCACTTTCCATACATTTACTGCTTGTTCCGACATCCATTTTTGAAAATCATTGACTGCCTCTAAATTCCATTCAGGATACTGTTTAACCTTGGCCGCTAATTTATATTTCGATTTCCCATATTCATTTTTCTTCACTTCAAATGAAGCTCTTTTTAGATTATCCTTATCCATCAAAATCATATTTCCCAGCCTATCCTTTACGTCGTTAACCCCCTCGCCAAACGAATTGCACCACTCTTTCTCTGGGTTAAATGGACAAATGTGTTCGAGTGTGACTTTTTCATGATCGCAATTATTACCAAGATATTGTTCAATTTCAGCCAAAAGGAATCTGATTTTTTTTGCTGTTTGTCTACTTGGCATTCGATGAAATTCAAAAGCATTAAAAAACACGTTATTATCAGGATATAATCTTTTAAATTCATCCCCATTTTTCACATTACTAGCTCTCTTGTATTCCTTATTGGAAACCTTAATTGCAATTTGATTATACATAGTTTCTTGTTCACTTGGTGATAAATGACAAATAACATTGTATCTAATTGATAAGATATATAAATAACGAGTAAGGGTGACGAACTCATCTGGACTGAATTGATTAAAAGCTGATAGCAATATTGTTAATGGCTGTTTAATATTAAAAAGCCTAATGCCGTTAAGATAATGAATTGCCTTCTTGTATTTAGCATCTTGCTCTGCCCACCATAAATCATTTGGGTTAATCAATGAGGCATAAATAGGTGCGGAATTTATCAGTGATCTTAAATAATCGTATGCCTCTTTAGGGGTCGTTATTACTTTTCTCATTGAAGTGTATAAATTATTTTTTGTGACCATTTTTCTGTGAGAATTATGATGATATCTAATGTAATCAGAAACATTGCTTTCTCCCAACTGATCGATAATCTCCGACCATTGCTCATCTAACTCATCTAATTCCTCATCTCCGATTTTTTCATCCTTAGTTACTATCGAAAATAAATAGTTTTTTAAGAGATCTGGTGTGGATAACTGGACACCTCTAGCATTTAAAGTTTCAAATACTTTGTATGCATTTAAGTCATCTTGAACAACTATTTTTGTAAAAACCATACTCGAAGAAAAATCGGCGATAAACTGTGCGATATCAGCGCCGGAATTACCAAATTCCTTTTTTTGGAAAAAATCAAAGCATTTCCTGAGTAACTTATTTGTAGATGTAGTTCCACGCGTATTAGGGGCTTCTAAGTTTGAACAAATGCTTTGAAAATATCTTTTATTATTTCTATTTAAATCTAGCTTGCTAACCACCTTTAATGAAACGAAGTTTTTATTACCCACAAATGTCTTTGTTATTGCATCAAGTCGCTCTGTGTTTTCTTCAACCTCCTCTCCTTTGTCTATCAAATTTTTAATAGCTTTCATGGCAGCCAGAACTATAATCGACAAGGTTACCAATCGTTGTTGACCATCAATGACCTCATGTTGATACTGTTCTTTTTGCTGAAGAACTATGTATCCCATATAATGAAAACCTTCATCATCAAGTGCTGTGACATCACTCCAAAGGTCCTCCCACTGATCTATATCCCAAGCGTAATCTCGCTGAAATCTAGGAACAATGTACTTATTTGAACCTCCAATTAATTCATTGAAGTTTTCATTTTTTGGTTCCATTAACATAAACTGTTTGGCCATATAGTTGGAATCCTTTACTTTTTAAAATTAATTTCATAACTAAATTAAATGGTTTTTTGCACGATATGTATTGCTAATAATCATCTTGACACTTCAGGTCCACACTTTACTACCCTTACAGATAAATAATACAGCATTTGTGTAAGTAATTCCCGCTGCTGGCACGCAACGGACATTGCTGACTTAGCTAAAGGTCCGCAGTGAGTCGAAAGCGAAATGTACTGCAACGTCCGCATTTGGCACGAAGCGGATCTCGTTTAGTCCTGGGCTACACAAGGTCCTTTGTGTATTAATCTAAAATTCAAAATAATTTCAGATAGATATTATCTCTGTGAATCCCCGCTTTCCTGACTGGAACTCGGGGTTTTTTATTTTTCACGCTGAGACTACTGTATGAATAAACCTGACGGCCTTCAGGCCCTTGAACAACCGCTCGCGTCGCTTCCGCACACGCTTCGCCAGCTTATTCTTGAACGTATCCAGAACCTGACCCATTACGAGCCGGTAATTGGCATCATGGGCAAAAGTGGTACAGGTAAATCCTCTCTTTGCAACGAACTTTTCCGGGGTGAGGTGTCCCCGGTGAGTGATGTGAACGCCTGTACTCGCGACGTACTGCGCTTCCGGTTGCGCAGCGGTCGTCACAGTCTGGTGATTGTCGATTTACCGGGGGTTGGTGAAAACGGGCGGCGGGATCAAGAATACCGTGCCCTGTACCGTCGAATCCTGCCGGAACTGGATCTGGTGTTGTGGGTCATTAAGGCCGATGATCGGGCACTAACCGTGGACGAGCAGTCCTGGCACGGTGTGATGCAACCTTACAGGCAAAAGGTACTGTTTGTGATTAACCAGGCCGACAAAATCGAACCCTGTCATGAATGGGATACCCTCACCAGCAAACCTTCAACACACCAACAGGGAAATCTTAAAGCGAAGCAGGCTGCGATTATGGCGATGTTTAAACCGCATCATCCGGTCTGTGCGGTGTCCGCCAGCACTGGATGGGGCATTGAGGATATGGTGGCAACCATGATGCGCTGTCTGCCTGACCGCGCCACCAGTCCGGTGGTGACACAACTGCACGGGAGACTCTGCACAGAGCCGGTAAAGTCGCAGGCCCGTGACAGTTTCGGTGACGCTGTGGGTTGTGTTTTCGATACGGCTGAGTCATCGTCATTCCTGCCTGCGCCACTGAAAACGGTGATTCGAACCGTGCGGGAAGCCGTGGTAACCGTTGCCCGTGCCGTCTGGGACTGGATTTTCTTATGACAAACCGCTTATGGCGGACACTCCCTGTCCTTGCTGCGCTCAATTAATGAGCAACTAACCCATCGATTAGGCGCAAAGCCGCATCATGGCTGAAATCCACATACTGAAAAAATACGCCTTCCCATGTCCATACCCTGTCCGGCCCCTTCGTTACACTAATCACTTAATTTTCAGCCTGTTAACAGGATGGAGAAAATCTAATGTCCCAGACTGAGCGTCGCCATGAGCGGCTGGCGGTTCGGCTGTCCCTCATTATCAGTCGCCTTGTTGCTGGCGAAACACTGGATATGGGCCTTCTTGCAGCAGAGTTTGGTGTATCGATCCGCACCCTCCGCCGGGATTTTCGTGAGCGACTGATGTACCTGGATCTGGAATATCGCGACGGCACCTGTCGTCTGCTCTCTGGTAGTCATCAACGCGAACTGGCTGTACTGACTTTTGCTCGTCAGTCAGGCGTGGAGGCCCTGTTTCCTGACATGGATAACCACATGGTCAGTTCCCTGTTAAGTGGACCCGGTGAGTCTCCTTGTCTCATATGGGCAGAGTCAGAGTCATTGTCGCCACCCAGGCCAGGCATATTTACACGCCTTGTAAGGGCCATATCAGAGCGTCGTCGCGTGACGCTGCTGGCTGAAGGTTGTCGTTGCTCAGGGCTTGCACCATACCGCCTCGTACTCTGCGGCGGGCACTGGTATCTGACTGGAGAGCACCATCATCGAGTGGCGGTGTTTCCGCTGAATGATATCCATGCAGTTACCTTGCACCCGGAACTGTTCGTGCCCAACCTTCAGATTCGCAACGTTCTCACCGAACCGGAATTCCTCAGAGCTCTTCCCCATTTTCACGTTTTTCACTCACTGCTCGCCAGAACCGGCGACGGTCTTTTACCTCATAAGGAATCATGATGAAGAAAATACTGACTACAACGGTGCTGGCCGTCAGTCTCTGCGCAGGCGCTACCTTTCCGGCGTCTGCTGAAACTGTCGTGGGTACCGTCAAATTCTGGCAGTACATGCAGGCGGATGGCTGGAAATCAGCAGATGGCATGGACAACGACGCGCTGAACAATACGCTCTATCAGGCCAGTGTGATTGGCAATTATCCCTGGACCAGGCAATTCCTGCTGCGTCAGCGTGGTGGCGGTGTATATTTTCTCGCCGATAAGAAAACGCATACCGTGCGCAAGCTGAATCTGAAACCTGCCAGCGGTTATTACTCCGATCTGACCTCGGTCTATCAGAGTGAAGACCAGGGGAAAGGGTGTTACTTCACTATCATCGACACCCAGTATCAGCTGGGGCTGGCTGATGTACCTCACAGCAACCAGGTGCTTGCCGCATTCCCGGAAAACTGTGTCAACAAACAGCAGCAAGCTGCCCTGGCGGCGAAGCGTTCTGCCTCAGAGCAGAAACTGCAGCAGTGGGTAGCTCAACAGAGTCTGGCAGAGTTGTGCCGGAGCACCGGCAATTGCTGAAGCCAAGGAACGGACGATTAATAAGGAATCTGCACCATGAAGAAATTGTATCGACCTGTTCTCACTGTTTTGATGGTTATCGGTGCCATGGGGGTTTCTGGCTGCGACCGCAAGGAAGATGCGGGTGTGAAAACGATAGCAAGTTTTAAGGACCTGACTCCGCCACCGTTCAGCAAGGTTGTCTCGCATAAATCCGATATTGCCCAGGAATGGGTAAAGAAGGATGCTTTCGGCACACCGCAATATACGGTGATGAAAACCAACCAGTCGCCGGAAGGCTGTGAGTCAGGCAATTATTACTACATTGCGGATATGCAGCAGAAAACGGTGCAGCCTCTGATTGCTGCCCTGTGTCTTGCGGACAATATCACCCTGAGCTTCCGGATTGAAACCGACAGCTACACGGGTGAAAAATCGGTGGTGTATTCGCACGATGGCAAGGAAATGGGGAAACTCTATCTGCCGGAGAATCAGGAGAAAAATCCATGAAGAAGCTGAAAGGCGTTATCTCAGTTTTCGCTCTGAGCCTTTGTTTGCTTTCACCGGCTCAGGCCGAAGAACAGCGTTACATCAGCATCCGCAACACAGACATGGTCTGGGTGCCGGGCAATGTCTGCGTGTGGCAGTTTCGCCTGGACAACGGCGGCAGTGGTGAGGGGTTTGGGCCTCTGACGCTCTCCCTACGTCTGAAAGACAAAGGGGGAAACACGCTGGTTAAGGGGAATATGGCGGTGGCTGCATTTGGTGAGAGCGATGCGACTCGCTCTCAGGAAGCCTCGCTGGAGAACGAATGCGTGGAAAACGTCAGCTCTGTCGAAATCATGAAGGCAACGGAAGAGCGTAATGGTTACCAGATTGACCTGCCACTGTCTGTTTTCGACCCGCAGTATTACCAACCGCTGCAAGTCACGGTTGTCGGAGGTAAGGCGTCTTAGCCAATTCTTTACCCGTTTGATTCAGCCCCTGTCGCTTATGCCACAGGGGCTTTTTGTTTTAAGGAGCCTGTATGCCTGAACTCACTGAACTACCAGAGGGACCGTTTTCGCGCCAGCAGGCAGAGGCGGTTGCGGCTCAATATTCCAACATTGCTATAGAGGACGACCAGGGTACGCATTTCCGTCTGGTTATCCGTCATGAGCGTTGCATGGTTTGGCGAGCCTGGAACTTTGAGCCGGATGCCGGTTACTGGCTGAACCGGTATATCACTCGTTATGGCATCCGCAAATTTCCTGCATAACCACCACCAGCACATCACCGATACAAACAAAGTCAGGGCACACCTCTTTCGGGAAGTGTGGCCTTTTGTCTTTTTACCCACTGCATAAGGAGTTACCCATGCGATTAGCCAGCCGCTTTGGCCGTATAAACCAGATACGACGTGACCGGCCTCTAACCTACGAAGAGCTGATGAGTCATGTCCCCAGCGTGTTCGGGAGTGACAAACATGAATCTCGTTCAGACATGTACACCTACATCCCGACCATCACCATCCTTGAAAGCCTGCAGCGTGAAGGCTTTGAGCCGTTCTTTGCCTGCCAGACGAAGGTTCGGGACCAGAGCAAGCGGGAGTACACCAAACACATGCTTCGCCTGCGTCGTGCCGGTCAACTGTCAGGACATCAGGTGCCGGAAATCATTCTACTTAACAGCCATGACGGCTCATCAAGCTACCAGATGTTGCCGGGGCTATTTCGAGGCGTCTGTACCAATGGTCTGGTCTGCGGCCAGTCATTCGGAGAAGTGCGGGTACCGCATAAAGGCAATGTCGTCGAGAAGGTGATTGAAGGGGCTTACGAAGTGCTCGGGGTCTTTGACCGGGTGGAGGAGAAGCGCGATGCGATGCAGTCACTGGCGCTGCCAGCCCCGGCCCGTCACGCGCTGGCGAATGCCGCGCTGAAATATCGCTTTGGCGAAGACCACCAGCCGGTCACGGTATCGCAGCTGCTGACTCCGCGTCGTCGGGAGGACTACGGCGATGACCTGTGGACTGTCTACCAGCGCGTGCAGGAGAACCTGATGAAAGGAGGTCTGTCAGGGCGAACCGCACAGGGGAAAAGCAGCCGCACCCGTGCCGTTACCGGCATTGACGGCGATGTGAAGCTCAATCGCGCCCTGTGGGTTATGGCAGAAAACATGCTCGAATTTTTCGGGCGTTAAACAACAGTTCCGGTATAAGGAGATAGTTTAATGAATACAAAAAATCATCAGTTCGAGGAGCATACCGTAATTACTGCCTCAGCGGTCCCTGACGAGTTACGCATTGGCTTCTGGCCACAGCACTTTGGCACCATCCCGCAATGGATAACGCTTGAGCCCCAAATCTTTGCCTGGATGGATCGGCTGTGTTCCGATTACCAAGGTGGTATCTGGCGCTTTTCGACACTCAGCAACCGCGGCGCTTTTATGGCTCCCGAGTCAGATCACGATGAGAAGTGGACATTGTTCAACAGCATGAACGGCAATGGCGCAGAGCTTACCAGTGAAGCTGCAGGGATGGTCGCCTGTCTGATGACTTACAATCACCACGCCTGTCGCACCGAGTGTGACGCGATGACTGAGCACTATTATCGCTTACGCGACTACGTGCTGAACCATCCAGAGTGCAGCGCCATTATGCATCTCATCGACTGAGGGATACCGAACATGAATACCGCATTATCCCCGCTGTCATCTCAGCCTGAACTCTTTCCACTGGCGATTATGACCCAGCATGGTTGTTTGCTCCCCGCGACCTCCGGATTAACCCCCTATGCCCAACGCACCATTCGCCGGGCTATCAATCTGCTGGATAAATATCTGCGCCACCCCGGTATATCCTTTACCTCCAGTACTGCTGCCCGTGACTGGCTTCGGTTACATCTGGCAGGACAAGAACGGGAAGTGTTTATGGTGCTCTATCTCGATAACCAGCATCGTTTACTGGAGAGTGAAACGCTATTTGCCGGTTCGATTAACCATGTGCAAGTCCATCCCCGTGAGGTAGTGAAATCAGCGCTTCGCTTCAATGCTGCAGCTGTCGTACTGGCGCATAACCATCCATCCGGTGACCCGGAGCCCAGCCAATGCGACCGCAACATTACGGGCAGGCTTAAAGAAGCGCTGGCACTGGTTGATGTGAACACGCTCGATCATCTGGTCATCGGTTCAGAGGGCATTGTGTCGTTCGCAGAGCGAGGCTGGATATGAAAATCATCAGCAAACGCCAGGCAATGACCCTGTACCGGCAACATCCTGGATCCCGACTGTTTCGCTTCAGTACGGGCAAATATAAATGGTCAGGTAGTATCTGCCATTATGCTGGCCGCGAGGTGGAGGACATACGCGGCGTTCTGGCCGTGTTTGCTGAACGTTGTCAGGACCGCAATGGCCCCTATGTCATTCTTCGAAGCGTTACTCTCAATTAATCCTTCACTTTAATCAGGAATAATAATGAACAATCACTCAGAATCCGGTGCCATACTTGAGAATTCCCCCTGCCAGCAGTGGGGGCTAAAGAGTACGATCACACCCTGTTTTGGAGCTCGGCTGGTGCAAGAAGGCGACCGCCTGCATTTTCTCGCTGACCGCGCCGGGTTTAACGGTGCTTTCAGTGACGAGCATGCGTTGCGCCTCGACCAGGCCTTTCCGTTAATACTCAAGCAGCTGGAGCTGATGCTCACCAGCGGAGAGCTCAACCCTAGGCACCCGCACAGCGTCACGCTTTACCACAACGGACTCACCTGCGAAGCCGACACACTCGGCTCCTGTGGCTATGTCTTCATTGCTATCTATCCTGAGCATACTGAGCCGCAGTAACTCACCGCTTATCCCCTTAACTTCATAGAGTAAACCTCATGCAAACCATATCATCACACCCGACACGGGCGGCTCAGCCCTGCCTGTCACCCGTTGAAATCTGGCAGTTGCTGCTGACTCATCTGTTATCGCAGCACTATGGCCTGACGCTGAATGACACACCGTTCAGTGATGAAGCCACCATCCAGGAACATATTGATGCAGGAATATCGCTTAGCGATGCGGTAAACTTTCTTGTCGAAAAATATGAACTGGTAAGAATTGACTGCGATGGTTGCTCTGTCATGGAGAAGTCACCGTTTATCACCAGTATCGATATTCTACGTGCCCGGAAAGCCTCCGGTCTGATGAAACGCAACAGTCACAAAACTGTTACCAGGGTAACGGCAGGTCAACATCAGGAGCTATAAGCTATGGGCAGTCAATTAATGTTGATATCGACAACATTGATACAATGCTGTCCAATGTAGGGAAAGCTAACAGTAACCAGATGATGAGGAGTTCGCGAAGGCTAAAGCCAGCTTCTCATCTTTATCTGTATCATCTACTCATAGGGGGATTTTGTTCAGTTGGCTTTGCCCTGATTCGAGTCCCGAATCCAATGAATTAATGTGTTGGTATCTGCGTTGGTACACATAAAATTAGTTTGTTTTTATTGGTTTTAATTCAAGGAGTTAATTTTAATGTGCGAGTCCGGCCTTCGCACCATGAATTAAAAAGCAGGCGGAAAACCTAAAGTAGTCAATGCGTTATTCATTAAGACCGGAAATTAACGGCAACCACAAGAGGCCGTGTTTCTGGCTTTTTTGTTTATAAAGCCTCGGTTCGGGATCTTTCCACTCACCTTCCGCTTTGTCAATCTCTCTCCACGCAACTTCTGAGCATCTCGACATTATGTTCGATATAGCTGAGCGTGACTTTAATATCCCTGTGCCCCAGCAGCTTCTGCGTGACGTATAAATTTTGCTCCGGTTTCTTCATCAGTTCGGTTGCCACGGTGTGGCGGTAGCGGTGTGAGGAAAAACGGCTGTGGCAGGCGTCGCTCAGTTTGGCAAAGAAATAGCTGACCTGATTTTCTGTCATCGTTTTGCCCTGGCGCAGCGTCCGCTGGTTGAAGCAGTTGATATTAAATAGTTGCTCGCCGGAAGCGATCCTCCGTTTGTGCGCCTCATACAGTAACATTTCCAGATGTGGCCGCAGTCGGGAGGAGATGGGTACCACATGCTCATCGTGGCTTTTACTGCCCTCGCTCTGGATAAACAGGGTGTTATGTAACAGATCGATATCCCGGCTACGCAGATGCAGAAGCTGGTTCAGCCGGATGGCGGTGTAGTTGAATGTCTCTATTGCCGCCAGCCAGAACCAGGCGGGGTAAAACGGCGAATGGTAGCCGTACTGCGTTTTCTCCTGCTCGATGTAGTGATGCAGGACTTCGCGTGAGAGAACAATTTGCTCATGAGTCAGGGTTTTCTTCCGGCGACGCGATTCGCGCAGCGTGACGTTCATAAACGGATTGATGAACTGCGTCAGCAGTCCCTGGCGGATGGCGAAGTTATACAGCGCGCGCAAGTGGCGCATGTAGTGATTCCAGCTCACCGGCTTGATATCGCGCTCGTTCAGCAGATAGCCGCGCCATTCCAGCGCCATATGCGGCGTGACTTCGGCGGGCAGTACGTTGCGCCAGTGGGTAAACTGCTCCACCGCCGTGCGATAACAATCCTGGGTCGCCGGTCGCAGCAGGCGGGCAAAAAAGTACTCATCCAGGAGTTCTTCAAAGGTCATGGTCATTCTCTCCTTCATTCAGCAAGAGATGGGGGTTATTAAAGGGGATGTCATCGCCGAACAGCAGCGTGGGATCGTGGAGCAGATACCCCTTTAAACGCGAGCTGCGGCGCGGACCGACAACGGCGCAGTTCCAGATGTTGAGGCCGTTTTTGCGTTTGCGGTGCAGATTCAGATCCTGAAACGCTTTCTGTACCTCCCGCCAGCGTTCTGCCGGGATATTTCTTCCGCAGGCGTTCAGCCAGAGCTTAAAAATGCCCGGCGTGACCAGAAACGCCGTTCCGGCGACGGTGTGGATCCGGGCGTTGGGTTCGTTGATTTCCAGACGTTGCATCTGGACGTTTTGGGTTAGCCACAGCCAGAAGGCTTCGCCGGACAGCGGTTCTTCATCCTGTAGTGTGGCGGGAACAGGTTCTGGCTCAGGTTCATTGGCAATACAAGGTTTATCCGGTTCTGGCGCGATGGGCGTTACCGTTCCCTGAAAGACGTCTGGCCGTTGTTGCAGGTTTTCCCAGATAAGCGACGGAGAAAAGCGCAGCAGGGTCAGTTCGCTGCTCCAGCCGCCGCTGGCCTCGATCCGGCAGCGCCAGATGGCCTTGTCCTCGCAGGGAATAAGTAACCGATGTGCCTGCATCTCGTCGAACAGCCGCACGTTATGCTGCGGTACGGCGTCAATCCCCTGGCGCAGCAGCCAGCCGCGTACCGCGTCAGCAGCGTTCTTACTGACCAGCCACAGCGCCTCTTCCGTCAGCCAGCCGTCAGCGCCGCCGTTCGGGTTATTGAGCCGGAACTCCTGCGCCAGCAGGTCGCGCAGGGCAGCGATGATTTGCTGCGGCAGCGAGGTTTGTGGGCGATGAATCGCTTTGACCGGATCGCCGCCGAGATTAAACGCCACCGACGCCCGGTCGGCTTTCTGCACTAGTTCACCAGCCAGCCCGGCATACTGATACTGTCCGTTCAGGCAGTGAATGAGAGTGGATAACGCAGCGGCGTCGGCGGCGAGCCAGTCGAGGCATTCCGGGGGGAGTAGTCGGGTCAGCAGAAGAGCTGCCGCAGCCGGGTGGCGCAGATAATCACGTTGCGGCAGATAGCGAAACCGATAGCGCTGGGTCAGCGGGCCATGCCACGGAAACCAGCGTTGTCCGCTGTCATCCTCCACCTCAATATCGGTGATGAGTTTGCCCAGATCGTGCAGCAGCGCGGCGTAGATAATAACCGTCGTCCAGCGTTCGGACTGCGCGGCCTGATCTTCCGGCGCTGCATCAGGTGGAAAAAGATAACTCTGCCGCAGCCGTGCGGCATAGCAGGCGGCTTCTAGGCTGTGATCGAGCAGACCGCCCGCGTGGGCGTGGTGGTGGTTTTCCGAGGCGGGAAACGACTGCGCCAGTTCCGCAAAACGGTGGAGTGGCGTCAGCCAGAAGCGTTCGAACAGCGGGGCAGGGAGTGCGGTGCTTTGGTGAATAAACTGGATAAGCTGCTGGCGGGATGGCTTCGCCAGCAGGATTTCAGCAGATTCAGATTGCAGCCAACCCTCCGTGGCGTTTGTCTCGTCGGTGGATGATGTGGTGTCTGGTTTTTTGCGTGCCAGCCATATCCGCATAATGGCCCTTTATACCCAATGGATTTCGGGTCGCGGGACTGCAACCCGAAAGACGAAGGGGGTTCCTTTTCCGGGTAAGCCCGTTATCCCTTCAACCCCTTCCCCTGAACCTTTTGCATTCTGCCTTTTCGCGCGGTCAGGTTCTGAGGGAAATTGTTTATGGCTGCACGCAAATTGAGGTTTACTGCATCA
The DNA here is from genome assembly GCF_059418505.1 of Citrobacter sp. GW821-FHT07H02. Lineage (NCBI taxonomy): Bacteria > Pseudomonadati > Pseudomonadota > Gammaproteobacteria > Enterobacterales > Enterobacteriaceae > Citrobacter > Citrobacter sp. GW821-FHT07H02. Next base: position 43,446 of record NZ_JBWKPZ010000028.1, read on the forward strand.
TGACTTCACGCACGAACTCTTTTCTGAGCTGCGTACTGTACGCTTTACCGTAAAACTGCACTGCTGCATCCGGGCGTTTTACGTCCGGGCTGACCTGTTTGTTCATCGGCGTGGAGCCGAAGGCTTTGCTGAGCGCCTGTTGTGTTTCTGGCTGAATCAGCCAGTTAAGGAACAGCCGTGAGGCCGCCGGATGCGGGCTGTTGGCGGCAATGGCCGCGATATTACCGCCGCCGGGCATGCCAAACTCCGGCACGTAAAATTTCAGCCGCGAGGTGATGGCCCCGGTTTTTTGCAGCCCGGCCAGATGGTCTTCCCACGCGGGCGTCAGCATCAGCTCACCGTCGTTCAGGCGCGTCAGGCTGTCAGCACCGGAGGCGGTGCGGGTGATTTTGTCGCCGTTGGTGGCAAACCACTGCCAGCCTTTGTGCCAGTTTTTCACCACCGCCGGGTCAACGTTCTCCGCTTCGCTGTTAAACTTGCCGCCCTGAGTGGTGACGATACGCTGGATAAAGGCTTCCCCCGCGCCGCCGTTATTCGGGTCGTTATAGCCGAAGCGCTTTGGATTGGCGTCGATAAAGCTCTGCAACTGTTCCAGCGTCTGCGGCAGCGCCCGATCGCCTATTTGCTGCGGGTCGTAAGCAAATCCGGTCTGGTTGCCCCAGAACGCCACGGCGTAGCCCTGAGTATCGACGTTCTGAATCTGGTGAATGGCGTCGCCATAGCCGGGCAGGTCGTCCACCTTCGCCAGCGCTTTCGCCCCCGTCGTTACCGGGAGCTGCGCCACGGACAGGGCGATAACGTCAATTTTGCCCTTCGCTTTGCCCGCTTCCGCCAGCAGCTTGTTCATATTGCCGTCGATACTGCCTTCCGGAATGCGCACCTTAACGCCGTACTGCTGCTCAAAATCCTTCACAAAGCTGCGCCACTGCGGCTGTAAATACCAGACGTTAAAGGTCACGCTGCCCTCTTTTTTCGCCTGGGCGATCAGGTCGGGATTATCCGCCGCCAGCGCCAGCGAGCTGCACAGCAGGCCGCCCGCCAGAATCATCACTGTTTTTTTCATCACATTATCTCCTGTAAAAGGTCAGGCTTTCCCCGTGGATTGCGACAGATAGTTCCCCTTCAGCAATTTCTCGATGATGACCATCAGGATGACGTTGGGGATCACCAGAATCATCGACACCACCGCCGCATCCGGGCGGACGAAGGAGTAGCCGAGGAAAGAGTAAAGAATGGTCGGGACGGTGATAAAATCCGGCGCGCCCAGCACGTATGAGATGCTGAACTCCTCCAGACTTCGCACCAGACAAAAAATCAGCGCCGCCAGGAAGCTCGGTTTCAGCAGCGGCAGATAGGCGTTACAGAAGGTGCCCCACGTGCCGGAACCTAAATCGCGGCTGGCGTCGATCAGATCCTGCGGTACCGCCTTAAACCCTGCCGACATAATGCGGATCGAATAGGGCAGCGTCAGCACCGTATGGCCGATAACAATGCTGATAAAGGCGTTGTCGATATTGAGGTTAATTAGCATCGCGCTAAAGAAAATCCCGATCAGCATTCCCGGCATCACCAGTGGGATCAGCGTCAGCATCTCCGCCACCGCCTTACCGCGAAAGGTCATGCGCCCGAAGGCGTACGCCGTGGGCAGCGACAGCAGCAGGCTGACCACCGCCACCGCAGGCGCAATGGTGTAGCTGTTGAACAGCGCCTCGGAAAGCGAGGTTTTTTCCCAGACCAGCAGCCAGCGGCTGAACGATAATACGGGCGGGAAGATATCCGGGTAGCTCCACGGATGGGCCGGGTCAACCAGCGACCAGAGGATCGCCATGCCGAACGGCATCCCCAGCCAGACCAGGTTGGCTACGACGAAGAAGACCAGCGAAATCGTTACCACCCGGCGACCGTTGGCAGTGTGGCTCATTTGACCTCTCCTTTGCGGGTGGCGAACGGGGTGATAAGCAGGGCGATCAGCAGCGTGCAGAGTGCCGCCGTGACCATAATGATCACCGCAATCACCGCCGCGTTATTCCACTCGCCGTACTCCATGGCGGTGGCCTGCATCAGCCGCGCCAGCGAGTAGGTGTTGCGCGGCCCGGCCACCGAGAAGAAGGCGAAGTCGCCCAGCGCGCCGATAAACACCAGAATCAGTGTCACCTGCACGGCGGGCAGCGTCAGCGGCACCACCACGCCGGTAAAGCTGCGCCAGCGGCTGGCGCCGAGGTTGCTGGCGGCGTCCAGCACGTCATTACGAATGGCGTTGACCGCACCGCCGACGAGGATCAGGGCGAAGGGCAGGTTTTTCCAGATTTGCAGGATCACCACGCCCCAGCCAAAGTCGTCGTTCTGCATCCGCAGCGGCTCGCTGATAATCCCCAGCGCCAGCAGCAGTTCGTTGATAATGCCGTGATAGGCGACGATGTTGACGAACAGAAACGCCGCCACCAGGCCGGGGATAAACATCGGCGCGCGCAGCACCGCGATAATGCCCTCTTTACCGGCCATCGGTTTACGCAGCCACAGCGCCAGCGGATACGCGAAAATCACCGAGCCGAACGCCCCCAGCAGCGACACTTTTACTGAATAAACCAGAGCACTGCGCAGCACTTCGTCCTGCAACATATTGCGCCAGTATTCCAGCGAGAAATGGCTGTCGCCTTCGAGGTTAAACCAGCCCAGGCTCTGGACGATCACCACGTAAAACGTCGATCCCATCAGCAGCAGAATGGTGCCCAGCCCGCTGAGCATCAGCAGCCAGGCGACCGCATCGTTGCGCCAGTTTTTCATGATACCGGCTCCAGAAAATGGATGGCGTTATCCGCCAGACGGAAGCAGGCGCGCTCGCCGGGGGCGACGGGCGGCTTTTTGATTAGCTGTAAACGGACCGACAGCCCGGCGTCGTTGTGGCCCCAGGCTTCGGTGAGATTGCCCATAAAGGCCATTTTGTCGAGCGTCAGGGAGAAGTGGTTGTCGCCTGCCTGCGGCTGGCTGACATACTGCGCGTCTTCCGGTCGCCAGCAGATGTAGCAGTGCTCTGCGCGCGGCGGCTGGTCTGAGAAGACATAAAACTCGCCGAGGGCGCAGCGTACCCGGTAATAACCCGGCTGCTCTGCGGGCGTGACCTGTGCGGTGTCGATATTGGCCGCGCCGATAAAGTCCGCCACAAAGCGGTTGGCCGGGCGGTAGTAGATCTCCTCCGGCCTGCCGATCTGCTCGACGTTGCCGGCGTTCAGCACCACGATTTTGTCCGACATCGCCAGCGCTTCCGCCTGGTCGTGGGTGACGTAGATCGAGGTGAGCCGGTACTGCCGCTGGAGTTCCTTGATTTCAAAACGCACGCTCTCGCGCAGCTTGGCATCGAGGTTGGAGAGCGGTTCGTCGAACAGGATCACATCCGGGCGGGTGATCATCGCCCGCGCCAGCGCCACGCGCTGCTGCTGGCCGCCGGAGAGCTGGGCGGGCATTTTCAGCCGCTGGCTCTCCAGCCCCACCTGCTTCAGCGCCTCCGCCAGCCGTGTCTGCTGTTCGCCGATGGCGACCTTTTTCTGTTTCAGGCCGAAACAGATGTTGTGCGCCACGTTGAGGTGCGGAAACAGTGCATAGGACTGGAAACACATGGCGGTGTTGCGCTTTTCCGGCGGCAGGGCGTTGACCGCTTTATCGCCAATCAGAATGCGTCCGCTGTCCGGCTGGTGAAAGCCGCCGATCATTTTCAGCAGGGTGGTTTTACCGCAGCCGCTCGGCCCGAGCAGGGTGACGAACTCCCCCTCTTCGGCGCAGAACGAGATTTCCCTGGCGGCATAGAATTCGCCGAACGTTTTGGTCACCTGTTCCAGAACCAGTTTTGACATGAGTCTGTTTTCCGTCGATGTAAAAGATGATTATTAAATTTACATACTAAACATTAAATTTATGTGACGCAGATCTTTAAAGTTGAAATATGATCTAAATATCAAATTAAATACAGGTAAAACAATGTATTAACCATGAAAAGATAAAAACATCTTTCACATTTAAATTTAAATAGTAAAGTTAATAACCATCTTACATTCGAGAGGAAAAGAAGATGGCGTTTAACTTTCACCGGGCGGCAGAGGGGATTGTGCTGGCCAACAGTCATCGCGGGTATTCCAGCTGTGCGCCGGAGAACACCTTTCCGGCCTTTGAAGCCGCCCGCCTGGCAGGAACCCACTGTATCGAAATTGATATCCACCTGACGGCGGATAACCAGCTGGTCGTCACGCACGATCACCGTATCGACCGGGTGTCCACCGGGCAGGGATTTGTGGAGCAGATGATGTACCCGCAGTTGCTGGCGTGCGACTTTGGCGTGAAATACCATCCGTCATTTGCCGGAACGACAATCCCGCTGCTGGCGGACGTGCTGCGCTGGGCGGTGGAAAACGACATGGGGTTAATTGTTGAGGTCAAACAGCGCAACCGCCATGAGACGTTTGTGGCTGAGCTGGTGCGACTTCTGCGCGAGCAGCCGGAGGCCATCGGCCATATCCAGTTGCTGGGCTTCAACCATGTACTGATTAACCGGGTGAAGGCGCAAATTCCACAGCTGGCGTTACAGGTAGTGACGCTGGAGCGGTACAATAACCAGCTCGCGGCGGTGCAGCAGTCAAATGCCGGATGCGTCTGCTTTGAGTTCGAGTTCGCCCATATCGACGACCTGCGGGCCTACAAAAATGCCGGGCTGGGCGTGCGGATGTATCTGCACGAAATGAAAAACGGCATGACGCCGCTGGAGCAGTACGACTATAAATTCGGCTGTGACAGTCGTCCGGTGATTATCGGCTGGATGCAGGCGGGGCTGATTGATATGCTCAGCCACGATGATATTCCATACTTGCAGGGGCTGATTGAAGAAGCAGGCCTGCAATGGGGTTAGATAAAAATTAAGGACACCATGAACGCCCACTCTGAACGCCTTGAACTGCGCGGTTCGCAGCGCCTGCTGCTGGAACTGATCCGCCGCCACGCGCCGGTGACACGAGCCGAACTGGCGCGGCTGTCCGGGCTGACGGCAGGGGCGATCACCCAGCAGTGTCGGGAGCTGATGTTCTCTGGCCTGGTGGTGGAAGGAGAGCGCAATACCGGGCAGCGCGGACAGCCGTCGCTGCCGCTGCGCCTTAATCCCGGCGGCGGCTGCGCCATCGGGCTGTCGTTCAGTCCTGGCTTTATCGATATGACGGTGGTCGATCTCAGCGGTCGCCAGCTGCTGTCACTTTCTGAAGCGCATCAGGAGAATCAGCCGCTGGAAGCGACCCTCGCGCAGATCAAAACCCTGGTGGAGCAGACGCTGAAAAAGCGCCAGCTCCAGCACGCGCGTATTCTCGGTATTGGCTATGCGGTGCCGGGATTTCTGAAAGCAGACGGACGCAAGCGCCACAGCGTGCCGTGGCTGGAGAGCTGGCGCGAGGTGGATTTACAGCAGGCGTTTGCCGACAACCTGCCGTGGCCGACGTGGGTGGAGAACAACGCCAACGCCTCGGCGGTAGGCGAGCTGTACAGCGGCGAATGGAATGCCTACAGCGATCTGACTTTTATCGACCTTGGCTACGGTATCGGCGCGGGGATTATCTCCGGGCATAAAATGGTGCGCGGCGGGTTCAGCAATGCCGGTGAAGTCGGGATGGCATTTCCGTCCGGCACGCCGCGCCCATCGTATAAGGATCTGCTTGCCACACTGGAGCGTGACGGGTTCAGTGAAAGTCAGCTTCCGGAGCTAATTGCCGGACAGCATCCGCTGCTGGAGAGCTGGTTTGAACGCTGTCGTGGCCAGGTGGAGCAGACGGTGTTTGGCTGTGTGCAGTGGGTAGACCCGCAAATAATCGTACTCGGCGGCGCGATGCCGAAACCGATTATCAGCCGTCTGGTGCAGGAGCTGAATCAACGGCTGGACACCCGGCTCGACCCCAACCGCCCGAAAGTGAAGTTAGCCGCGTCTTCGATGGGGGCGCAGAGCGCGTCACGCGGCGCGGCGATGATCCCGCTGTATCAGGTGATTAATGAAGATTGAGTTACAAAGAGTCATATTTGCGGGCTATGCTTTGTAGCTCGCTTTGCCAGTCCATGGCTAGGAGTTGTGCCAGACGGATAAACTCCACCACATCCAGACGCCTTTCCCCATTTTCGACCTTCGCAATAAATGACTGTGGCCGCCCTAATGCGGTCGCTATGGCTGTTTGAGTGATGTTTTGCCTGACTCTGGCTTGTTTCAAGGCCGAAATCACAGACTGGTAATCATCTGAATAAACTGAAGTCATCGCACAGAAATCCGATTGAAATCCCAAAATCGAATATCCGTGCTTTAATGAATTATCCCAAAACGGGATAATTGGCGTTCAGTAGGCAGAGACTAGGTGCGGTGCTGTTCAGCGTAATGCAGGACGATTTCTGCCAGATCGTCTTCGACGGTGTAAAGGTAACAAGCAGGGATTTTTAGTACTTCAGCAAACTTACACGCCAGAGAAAAATCGGGAGAGTGGGTGCCGCGCTCATACTGGTTCATCCGGGCGCTGGCCGTTGCTTCATCAATGCCCGCAAGGATCCCTAGCCGTTCTTGCGACAGCTTCGCCCTGAGTCGCGCCTCTTTCAGACGATGTGGCAGCATGAGATCCCCGCGTCATTTCTTATATTTGGGGAAATTTTCAGCCTTGCTAGCGTAAATATTACTAAGTTATCCTTAGTATTGGTGATTCAAATAACCTTTCAGGATCTCGTGGAGTGGGCTATGAAACCAAAGGATGACTGGCATCGGGCGGATATCATTGCAGAACTGCACAAATGTGGCACCAGCCTTGCCGCGCTCTCCCGTAGCGCCGGGCTGAGTTCTTCCACCCTCTCCAACACGCTCGACAGACCCTGGCCGAAGGGAGAATGGCTGATTGCATCGCGCCTTGGTAAGCACCCGGCGGAGATCTGGCCTAGTAGATACTTTGATGAGCGAGGGCGTTGGATTGAACGTTTTGTCCGGGGGCAGAAATTACCGGTGCCCGGACGCTGATTGGTCGTAAATGCCGTGTACAAAAGACCTCGCACTCCGTGATGATGGTAATGGTTTAACTGTTCAGGACGCGCTTATGCAGGCTCACTTCTTACCGCCGCCATCTGCCGAAGAACTGGTGATCCGCTGCCAGATACTGGTTCGGGAAATTATTGCCGCGAAACAACCAGGAGTGCGGGATGTACTGACGTTTATCCTTTCCGACCAGCTTGATCTGCTCAAAGGTGCGATGGATGCGGGGTATATCAATAACGAGGAAGAGCAGGGGAGAACGGCAGAGTAGAACCCTGCCGTGAATATGAAGTTATGCGCTCAGCGCTAACGGCTGCTGCGCCCGTTCAAGCAGATATTCGCAGGCGTTACGCGCTAACCCGCTGGCGCGGAAAATCGCTTTTTTGTCCTGCTGCAATACCTTCAGCCACGATGCGATGTAGCTGTCATGCTGTAGTTTCGCCTGAATGCCGACATGAGCGCACAGGAAGGCGGATCCCATTTCGGCAACGAGCTCTTCGAAACTATACGTCGGATCACCAAAGGTATGGTTTCCGGCGGTAATTCCGTCCCGATTTAGTCGTGAAGCATGTCCGGTAGCGTGCGTCAGTTCATGCAGCAGCGTGCCGTAGTAATCCTCACGCGAAGCGAACTGCTCAGGATGCGGCATGATGATGCAGTCGCGCCCCGGCGAGTAATACGCCCGGTTCTGGCGTCGGTGAGTGATTGTCACCGCGCTTTGTCGGGCCATCTGTTCAGCAGCGGCGATGGGATCATCGACCATCACGACAGGCTGCGAGAATGCCTCCGGCAAATCTTCGCATTGCTGAATATTGAACAGCCGGAACTCGCGTACCACGGCGTAAGACGTCACTTTGGGGTTTCCGTCAGCATCAAGAACCGTGTTCCCGTTGCTGTCCACAACTTCGCGCTGCTGGGGCAGATAAAACACGGCCAGTGTAGATTTTTCGCCTTTGCGGATGTTACCGCCCGCATTGCGAATCTGAGTGAAGGTCAGCCAGCGATCGCTTTCATATCCCTGTCGCTCAGCGCTGTTCCAGAGCAGAGGAATATTGATGCCGTGATACAACCGCCCGGATAAGGCATTCATTGGCACCACCGGTTCCCCTTCCCGCCACGGGCGAACCCAGGGGATCACGCCTTTCTCCAGCGCGGCGATAATTTCATCGGTGACTTTCTGGTAAAGATCGTTGCTTCTGTTCATAAGCGTAACCTCATGATAAAGAAGCCGGGTACAGCGCTCCCGGTCGGGAGTCGCCCGGCACGGGGAGTGAAGGATGCTGAGGCAATCAGCAGGTATGAAGGGCAGTAACCAACAGGTGGTTATCTTCAAGCGTTAAGCGTAGTGGCGTCATCAGCGGTACATTGCTGCTGCCGTCAGAGGGCAAACAGTACAGACCGAAATTGATGCTCTTACGGTCCGGGCCTGCACTTTTGAATGTCAGCATGGTGGCGACAATCAGGTTTTCGAGACGGTCGTCTTCCTGAGAGGGATCGGGTGGAAAACTGACTACCTTTTCCTAGGCCTCAGATGAGACAGACAACGATAAGGATTTTGCTTCAGGGCAAGATGAAGTAGGCATAGCGTTTCTCCAGTTATGAAAGCAGAGAAACGCCGCCCGGCAGGGAGGGATTCCCTGCATGGTGGGGTCGAGGATGTATCAGGCGCTAAGCGCTGTCCGCGAGGATGATACGGAGCGGACGAAAAGGCGAGCCTCACCGGGTAGGGTGGCAACCTGAAGGCTCTGGTTGCGGGGCAAACTTCGTACAGATTAATACGGTATCAATAATAATCAAGAGTCTGGTTTCTCAGGGTGAGAGTTTGGACTTGTTATCCTGGAAGCCAGTCTGGTGCGCAGGATTTATCCTTAGAGGGGATAAAGCATATTGGGCACTCAATGATACCTGCGAAGTTCACGGCCTTAGGCTTTGAAGATCTGCTTACGATGCCAGCCGACGTATTGTTCAGTGGGCCACAGCGATTTGTCATGAGGAAGATGTAACTGCTGGTCGTTCCGTTGCCAGAACAGATTATCCACTACCGGGCTACGGCTGACGCCGCCGGAGATACGGATAGTCAGGTTTTCATCCAGCCCGAACGCGCCCATATCAAAAGCATCATGGTGCAGCGAACACAGCGCCAGACCGTTGTTTACCACACACGGCCCGCCATAGGTTTTCCAGTGGATATGGGCTGCTTCAATACCAACCAGCGCACCATCCAGTCGTAGGTCGTAACCGCAGAAAGCACATCGCGAATGGTAAGCCCGGAGAACGATGTCTCTGAAGCGCGGATCGCGGTTCTTTGAACGGTCGATAAAATCCAAACCCAATTGGTTGGCGAGGATCCTCTGAATACTCTCGGGGAAACGATCGATCAGAATCTGCTGGGCCAGTTGGTCGATCATCTCCGGATGCGCCAGCAACTGCTGGTAAGCCGCTTCATCAAAGCCGCCTGCTACCTGGTTATCAATCAGTTCTTTTTTTGTCGGCTGGGTGTTGCCTTTACGCGGTTTACAACCCTCCGCGTTGGTGATTTCCCAGAAGCCGTCAGTTCTAAGCCGCCAGAAAGGCATATTTGGATAGTCAGTACGCCGCTTGGGGCCAAATTCTTTCAGCAGGCGAGTGAGCGGTTCGTGGATCTCAAGGCCGTAATTAAACAGGCGTGGGTGTTCTGCTTTGTACTGCGACAACACATACAACAGCAGCAACGGCTTATGCGGCGCGCATACGTTTCCTTGACGCCACACAGAAACGTTGGAGATGGCTGATTGCAGCGTTTCGAGAGATATCATAGGAATGAACCGGGTAACAGGCTGATGTTATTGCGATCATGCTCGCAAAAGCGGTGAAATTCAATTGTTGATCGTCACGTTGGTTATAAGGAAATTTAAATATAAAATGATCTGACAGGTACCACTATAACTAACTGGTAACTGTCAGATCCGATCTGTGCTTATATATTTTAATTGATAAAATCTAATCCTACCCGGGACTTGGATACACCAAGTCTCCCTAATAAGTTTAATGCATATTCGTAGCGTAACTCCGCAACTATTTTTGCTTCTACAGATGTCACATTCATTTCATTATTTGTTGGTTCAGCATATTTGAGCATTATTGTGTTCTCTTCAGAGAAAATACCTTGGTTTTCTATATAACAATCCATTGCTTTAGGGTTTGCTTTTCCATCAAGCCCAACAGTGAAACTAAGTATTTGTATTTTACCATCCAACTCAGGCTGAATGAACAATAGATTATTTTGAGTCGAGTAATTTAATATTTGCCTAATAGCTTCATCGTCGTTAATTGGAGGTAGACTATCCAAATTAAGCTCTTTTTGCATGTTTTGGCGAGTGTTGATTAATGCAACTTTCGCATCGTACATCTTCACGAGCGTAACAGGGAGTAAATTATTTCCGTTTTTCTGGCCAGGAACAAGATCACACATGGGAGTTAAACATAGCCAGTGATTGTTCTTGAATTTTAAGACATGTCCGGTAACTAGATGATGAGAAGTAATTTTTTTAGAACAGCTGAAACAATTTGCATGTTTGATTTGTTCTAGTTCGTCATCAAGTGTAGATTTATCGATAAAATAGTCTAAGGGGGAGTCTATTTTTTTTAGTTCTCGGACTAGGTTGATTGTAAATTGATCCAATCCTACTTTAATTTCGTATGCTAATTCTTCCCACAATTTAGTAACTGCTTGCCATGCAGCGGTTTTTATTGCATGTTCATCTTTGTTCTCAAGAAGTTCTTTTAACCATGCAGCTTGTAAAAACTTCTTATTTAGTATGTTACTTGCAGCGTAGCTGCCATTACTTTCAATCTCACTTCTGAGCTTTGACAAAATAAGCTTATGCGGATGTGGCTTAGAATTTGATAATGCTTCTAAAAGTTGGTTTGGTATTTCACTGATTGGTGTGTCTTTTTTACCAAGGACCGTGATAAATAAGTCTTCTGTTTTTATCCAATTACAGTCATTATTTATTCCCCAATCAAAAAATTTTGAGGTCTTGTCATTGAATTGATCTGCATATCTCTCAAGTTTTTCTGAGATAATCCATTTTAAAATCAATGGCTTTTGTATATTTATGCTATCTGGTTTTCTCCCATATATATCATAAAAAACATCAAGGGTTTCGTTCTGAAAATTCCCCGAACATAAGTCGGAATCATATTTGTGAATTAAGTATAATAAATCTATAGTTGATATGGAATTAACCAAATCGTCCCTAATTCCAGGCTCGTCGATTTCCCACTCATCTAAACTATCATCTACCTTGGACTTGATTTTCTCATTTAAAATACTAATTGCTGGTCTTTTCTGTAATGACGTAATAATATCAATCAGAACTTCATTAACGGAACCTTTTTGCCCATCATAACCCTTGGTATGTACCGCGACAATATTAAAATGACGATTCTCAGATAAGCTCTTTATAATATCTATCGACTTCTTACAATATCCAGAATCTTCCCCGTCTAAATGATAGTCTAAGATTAATAAATCACTGTGGTAAAGACGGTTAGATACAGTACCTTCTTGGACCTTTTGCTCTTTGCCATTGTAAACATCTAAAAGCCAGTTGTATTTTTCACTCCGACTGATATCAATTATTTCTTTTAGTCGGTAAATATTTTCTTGAGAAAAGTCATCTTTGCTGCTTAAAATTAGATCATCAATAGTTGGATATTCATCGTCAATAACCGTTACTGTTCTGATAGGGTCGATATATGCAGATTTCAAATGTGGTTTGTAATCGAAAGTAGAGTTATTAAGCATTTTTAATTCCTTTAAAATTAATTACAAAATTAGCACCATTTAGTATTTTTTTCTCTGTTCTTGTTTCGTAGAAAATACTATGACCACTCACTGCTAAATTTTGTTTGCAGAGATAAAGGCCAACCCCGCGACCACCTCTTTGTTTCTTGGAGAAAAATATAGTAAAAAGCTCGGACACATCATCAGGATCAACCCCTGGTCCATTATCACTAACATATATCAAACCATCAAGTACCTCTAATCTAATAATTCGACGTTCTTCTATAGTTTCTTTAACCCAATATCGTGAGTTATTTACTAAATTAATAAATACAGGGTAAATTCTAGCTGGTTGATCATATAGTGAAATATCTAAAAATTTAGTAGAGCAAGAAAATTCAATTAAATCCTTTTCAAATTTACTTTTGAAAAAGTGATTAACATAATCAAAAATATCTTTTCCACTTAGGAAAGCTCTAACCTTATCTCCCGATAGTTTTAATGGACTTAAAAAACGCCAGGAATCGCTTAATGATTGGTGTGCTTGAGTAATGCTAGATAATGCATTTTCCTGATATTCATCGAGATTCGTTGATGTCAATCTATTTATACCCCGCTCAATAGTCATATCGAAACCTTCTATTTCATGACCAATTATCTCCACAGTTATCCCTAACTGAGCGAGAGCGTTAACTTGTTCTACTTGTTTCTTTAAACGTGCATTCTCGTTTACTGAAGAGATAGCAAGGCCTTCTAAATCAATTTCCTCTCTTAAACTTTCTAATGCTGTGATATATGGGGCATAAGTTTGATTTATTTCGATATCTTGAATTTGATAGGCAAGGTCTAAATTCTCAAGTGTTTGCTTAAGTGATGTTCTATTTTCTTGTAAATCAGCCAGACATTGTGATGCTTTTTCATGAAAAGCTTTATTGGTATTACTGGTTATTTCATCAAATCGCAAGGTTTCTTCTTTTAATATGCTGCGTCCTTTGTTCGAAAATTTTCTTATTTTCGAATGCAATATAGCAGCTTTGCTACGAAAATCTTTTTCAGCAATTGTAAGGTCATCTTTAACTACAAGGTGATCAAGTGCTGAATATACAGAGTTATTAATCTGCTTCAAAAGACTTTTAGCGTCAATTTCTATATCACGATATTGCCGATAGTCTTTCTCTATGCTACCTAAATTCCTAGGTACCGAGCCCAAAGATAAGTTTTTCAATGAGCCATCTAATGAATCAATGTGTTCCTTGAGATGTAAAAGTTCTTCTAGATCCTTATAGTTATTCTTATCGCTCAAAAGCTGTGATATTTCATAAAACTCTTTTCTTAAATTTTCTAAAGAAAGACGATCCCGATGAATCGATGTCTTAATCCTTTTTTGTTCTTTTCGTAATAGTTTTTTTCTGTCTTCATCTGCTTTTAAAGCAGCATGTTTAGCATTTATTTCTTCGAGCTTCTCATCGCGTAAATCTGAACTACGCCCAATAAATCTCTTTGCAACTTCTATCAAAATATTTTCGACGATCTCTCTAAATAATTTAGATGCTTTATTATCAATAATACCTTCCCTGCCAGCTTTATCTCGCAGATTAGGGTTATGGGCTTTAGTTATATATACACCACCAAAGCATGCCCTATTACTGAACATATACATACCAGCGTTTTTAGTACGCCTTTTCTCAATTTCAAAAAAGTCGTTATCTTCACGGCCATAAGGCATAACACGCAAATCATCTCGAAAAACCATTACGCCGCCGAATTGTTCACGGATACGATTAAAGGTTGCATGCTGTTCATCTGACAAGGTGCTGTTTGTTCTCGTAACTTCAAATGTGCCTATTCTTAAAAAGAAAGGGCCAAAGCGGGTATCTTTTCTGGTCTTATATGCAGATTTAGGTTTAACGGTAATATTATCAAACCATTCTCCGAAGGCTTTTACTTTCCCGGAAAATAATCCACTTTCATCAATACTTCCTTCGACTATATGTTCTAGCTGATCAAAATTTGAGATATCAAAGTTTCTAACTTCATCGATAATAAATCTTTGAAGATTACCATTCCAGGCGACAACACTTGTCTTGAAATCAGTAATCTGTTCTTCGCTTTCTCTTTTAAATGGATTAACAAAGCTATTTAATGTTTGAAGAAAGCGTTCTTTAGCCCGAACTTCTGCACCTTGAGCTTCTGAACCCGCATCTGTCGATAGCTGTGCTATTAAATCATCGTGAATTCCAGCAATAAACATTGCTGTGCCGTGAGTTGTTTTATTGTTCCACACAGGCCAAGACTGAAAATGTCTTTCCTCAAAGAAAGCATTAATTACAGTTTGTTCGATAGCTCCTTTTGTAGTATCACTGTTCTCATTTTCTTCTAATTCAGAATAACTTTCCCAAGCTTGTTCGATGCGGCTGTCTCGTAAATTGTCAACACCATCTCCCCACATATTACCCATTAATGCATCAAACATCTCAGGTATAACAGTGATTAATTCATTTTTATCACTGCATTCCATGATGGGTATCTTAATATCATTAAGCATTAAATATGGATTTTCAAAAATCCGCCAGTCAAGTAGACATGCTACAAGTGGTTTATCTTTCTTTTTGGAAACTAAAAGCATTAATGAACCCAAGGCTGCGCAAGAAAGACGGCCTATACCCTTCTGGCCTTGCTTTACTCGAATATGATCTATTCCGTTTCTATCTTCAATTGGGATATCTCTTTTTATGGCCTTGGATTCTGTTCCCACTGTCAGCCACTTATTGATAATGTCATCTATTGACATTCCATGCCCATCATCAACCAAAGTTGCTACAGGAGTGTTGCCGTCAAATATATTTAGCGAAACATTACGAGCATAAGCATCATATGCATTTTTCCATAGCTCGGAAATTGCTGTTGGACAATCAGCTATCTGCTCACGTCCTAGATGATCAATTGTCCTTGCTCTTGTTTGAAAAGCTGCTGAAATTACCATTTTTCACCTTCTATTATCATAAGGTAAGTAATCATCAAAAGAGTTTTTGGTCCATTTAAGTTTCTAGTTTTGACATTTTTCATTCATTACACCTTATCAATTGGGTGCAATTATGTTAAGTAATGCATTTATTAATATTGTGCCTAACATAGGGGGAACTGCATTACCAATCTGTCTTGCTTGCTCTGTCGCATTACCCCAAAAAATGTAGTCATCAGGGAATGTTTGCAACCTTGCCGCATGCCTTAAAGTGATGCCGTGATTTTCCCATGGATGAATGAATCTTCCCTTAGATGGATTGTTACACCCAGTTGTAATTGTATTGGCTGGTAGGTGAATCATTATGCGCCCATAAACATCTTTGTGGCCTGCGTATCCATTGGAATGACATTTTAGCTCGAATTCTTTTCCTGCATCGCTTCTACTGCCATTGAGTTTTGTTGCTCTGAAACGCTCTTCCATACGCTCAGTTGGTGTCATATGTATGTTGCATGGATCTTTTTCGCTTATTGGTGCGTCTTGATATTCTAGGTTTTCAAGTAGCTCTTGTGCTTCATCAATTGAGTAAGAAGTATGTTTAAGAAAGTATTCTGATATATATCTTTGAATTAAGTTATCATTCATCTTTTCAAAAACAGAGGATGCGGTTCTCCACGTATTTTTTGAATTGTTTTTTACTTCATTAGAGTTAGGGTTGAAATGAGTAGCTTGAGGTGGAAACTCAATATTATTTCTTTTTTTTAAAATGTCATTTCTAACGCCTGCAATGAAAACTCGTTTGCGATTTTGCGGAACACCATAGTCACGAGCATTTAATACATCGCAATGAATTAAAGTATAACCATTTTTGGAAGCCAAAAATTTAAAGCGTTTCAAATGGGCCTCATGTCTTTTCCATAACAAACCGGAGACATTTTCTACCAAAAAAGCTTTTGGTTTAAATTCACAAACAAAATCAAAATACCTTAAAAGCAATTTGTTTCTAGGATCATCAACACCAGCATCATTAATTCGATGACTGGAAAAACCTTGGCACGGAGGCCCACCAAGTATCATGTCAAGCTCGCCTTTCTTGAGCTTTATTTTTTTTCTTAACTTTTTTGGGCCTACGAGTAAAATATCTTCCTGTAAAAGTTCGGTCTTATGCTCAAGCCTTTCTAACATATTTTTTCTGTAGGTGTTTGCAGCCGCGCTATCGAATTCAATAGCAGCAACAACATCTATAGCGCCTGTATTGTGGGCGGATAAACTAAACCCTCCAGCCCCCGCAAATAAGTCAATTGCCTTCATATAAGTCCAAAAGTAACTCCTAAATCTTGATATTTTACTCTTTTTTTTTATAAATGCAACAAGCAAATATTATATATGACGAGAATAGACGTTTTTATTATTTCTAGCGCAGTCTTAACAAGGGGTATCTTTCATGTTTTATAGGATGCAAGTGTAAAGAGAATTAACGGTTATTTGTTGTGATGATGAATATAATATTTAGTACTTTATTAAGATAAATAGTTTTAAAATGCACTCTTATAATGGTGCATTTTAAAAATTTGAGTATTAGATTTATCTTTCTTGTTCTAAACTGAAAGTTAAATTTTTTATCATCCATTTCGATGTAGGTTCGTGAAGATATTCAATGTTAGCTCCTTGGTTTAAAGTTTTTAATTTGAGGATTAAAGATGAAATACTATCTTTTTTTTCCACTTTATAATCGTCGATAAGTTGAATTGCATAAATAAACTGCGCCCAGTTACAATACGCTGTATCTTCGTCAGATAACTCTTTGAGTGGATAGGCATAATGTTTTGTTATGAATAATTTATATATTTGTAATTTTGGTACATGCTTGGTGATTTGTAACGATTTCCTTAGTTCTATTTCGGTTATGCTGTTTACCCAATTGTTAATCGAAGCAAGCCAATCCGATGCTTGTTTTTTTAATCTGGTGGTTCTAACATATTTCGCGTGTAGATCAGCGCCATAAAGTTCTTGATGTTTTAGTTGACAAAGGAAAACTATTCCTGTGTTTTTTTCGACAACAACTAAGTCTATATCAGTTAATGTTTTACCATTCTCTTTTATCTTTATATTTTCATGGTATTGTAAGTTACTGAAATTTTCGTTCAAAGCACCTTTTATTGCTCTTTGCAATACTTGTTCTCGTGATTGTTGCTGCTTATCATAATCCTTACTAAAATGAAATCTTAAGGAGTCATGAAGGTATTGTAACGGTGAGCTATATCTTGCTGCAATACAGAAGAAAAAACTTTCATCAGAGCTTTGAATCAGCATCGGTAGCTCCGCTCCAGGGTTGTCTAATAATTTGATGTTTCTTCTGCTATAAGAAATAACTTCAAAAATTTTACGTGCATCGTCTAATTCAAGCTGAGTGTATCCTTTTAGTGACGATCCAAAGTAATTAATTGCATCACACATGCTTTCTATAAATTCGTCTGTATTTGCTGAAACTGTTAGAATATTCTCTAACTTTATTGTGGTATGTTTTATTGTGAGTTTTTCTGAAAACCTTAAATGTTTTTCAATTACCGACATTATAAATCCGATAGCTAATTTATATTTTTGAAACTCTATCCCTCCAAATTTTACGGAGTAGTGAAAAGTGTCAAATCCATCTTGATTGAAAAGCTCTGAATAGGTGAGCCCAAAAAAGAATTCATCTAGAATAGGTGCGGATTCGTACCCTATAAAATGAGTTTCATATGGATAAACTAAATCAAACAACTTATTGTCAATATCTACTTTGAATTCCTCCATGAATTTTGATTTATAAATTTCAATGAGATTTTCTCTGTATTGATCTTTATAATGATTAGATATGTGTTTTTCATGGCTTTCTTCATCAACAAGTATTGATGGTATGGTTATTTTAAACTCATTCTTCCCTGTTTTTTCTATTTTAGTGTGGCCGGAATAAACTGACTGCGCAATTCTCCTGCCATGTTCGACCATTCCTAAGCCTCTTACAATATTATGTGTTTCAGCGCTTATTTCAGAGCTTTGTAGAAACATTATAGCAGGGACTTCAAACGAGGTTCGTGCTTCAAGGGCTAATTTAATTAATCGAGAAACGCCCAGTTTAAATATATAATAATATTCTTCCTGACTAAATGTCGCATTGTATTCACTATGATTTTTATAATGCATTAAATTTAGTTCGTTTACAGCTGAACGTAATATCATACCTAGCCGATCATCTTTTAAAAGCTGAGTAAATGGTTTTTCCTGTTCATTTAGAGACTTGAAAAATTCTTTCAATATATTATTATCTGACATTGTAAGACCTCTAAAAATATAATGTGTACTTCATTATAATTAATTTATTGTCGTTTTAACAATGTCTTTTTATATGTTGAGGCTGAATGTTTTCTGTTTTGATATAGTGAGGCTGTATTTTTTGAAATTATAATTACGTATAGGCTTGAAATGTGTCATTGTATGTGAACTGTAAAACATATTAATACTTATGGCTGAGGACTGCTTTATGTTATTTTCCCCCATACCTTCCCCCCACTATCCTGAGCTGATCCTACCCACGTAATGTGGACACAGCCCTAAGCGAGATTCTGGTTTTCAAACTGTTCCGGGCTGAGTCCGCCACAGGCGCTGTGACGTCTCCAGCGATTGT
>NZ_JBWKPZ010000029.1:0-59031 GCF_059418505.1 Citrobacter sp. GW821-FHT07H02
GGTTACCACCCAACGAATCGGAAAATCGATACTGGAAAAACTCTAAAGTGGTGGCCAGTTTTTGTTGACCACTTCAAGTAGCGACATGACCATCTTCACCGATATTCAGAGCAGAACCACCGGTCAGGGAGATGGAGTCAGAAACCAGTCGGGAATCCGCTACATTGACCTGAGAGCCGCTGTTGATGCTCAGCGTATCAATCAGAGAGGCTTTGGTAGTATCCCACTCAGAACCGCCGTTCAGCGTTACGTTGAACAGACCGCTTTGATAAACTTCGTTGCCAACAACGTGACCGTCTTCATCATAAGCGGTACCGTCAGTGTTAATGCCATAGGTGGAAGATGGCCACAGGCTATTGGCTGCAATGTCGATCAGTGTTGCCGTCGCATCAGTACCCGCAGCTACGCTGTCATATACACCATCACCATCGGTATCAACCTGATGTACAGACATTGCCGCACCGACCCATTTGCTACCATTATTCAGGGTAACATCCATGCGGTCAGTACCATCCCAGCCATTGGTGTCGAGATCGGCATCGGTATCACGATAGGAATCAGCACCGTTCGGGAAGAAGTTTTCGTCGAAGTTGCTGGAGAACACAACATCGCCCATCAGAGTAGAATTGCTGAGATTGACCGTCGTCTGCATCGCATTGTCTGCATACGGATTCGCAATTGCGGCAATCGCAACGTCATCAGCAGTCAGAGTATTGCTATAGTCACTTGCGTTATTGGTATTGCCGAACCAGCCTGAAGTTCCTTCATCTGACCAGGAACCTGACGTCACGGTAGAATCAGTCACAGTGATAGTATTGTTGAACACTTCGCCGCTGTTTACGCCAGTACTAACGGTGTTGTCGTCAATATCTTCCCACTCATAGCCCTGAGCCAGCGTGATGCCCGCGACATGTGAGTTATTGGTAATCGCCAGATCGACTTCCTGATCCAGGGTGATGGCGGTCCCCATGTTATAAACGTCTACAACGTGAGTATCGGCAGTGCCATCAGTGTTTGTGCCATTATAAGTATAATGTTCGTAATTATCGTCGATCGTTGAATTATCAACGGTCAACGCCAGACGATCATAAACATAACCCGTATCACGACCACCTGCACAATCGCTCGTCATGCACTCTGAAGTAATCATTCCGTGCACGGTGCTGTTTTTGATTGTCAGACTATTACTATTGGTATTCGTCGAAAGACCATCATCCAGATAGTAGGTGGAGATTACGCCGTTAACGGTCGCGTTATTGACTACCGGGTAGATATCTCCGTTGTAAAGGCTATCGGTCGCGTAGTTGTTCCAGCCGACGTAACCATCATAATAAACGCCGTCAGCATAAGTTGCGTCGTTATAGTGCGTAAACGTTGTGTAAGTAGTACCAGAAATATCAGTGGAAGCATTTGCCTGAGAGGCGATTGCCAAAGTGCAAGCCAATGCTAATTGTGAGACTACAAGTTTCTTTTTCCAGGAGTGCATTTGTCATCCCTCCTCAGGGACGTAATATCGTTGGTCCGTCAATTATCAATGCGTAAAAAAACAGTGTATTTCGCAAGGACGATTATGCGGTACCCGCACTAAAAGGTTCAATTATTCTTTCCCGGCAGTCCGAAATCGGACAATAAACAGAACACTGCAACCATCTAATAAGAACCTCAAAAACATCATTAAAAATTAGTGCGTTATATAGAATTTAAAAGAAAGATCCATACAAATCATCAATAATAAAAACAAGTAAAAACAAAACAGCGAATAAATAATTAGCCATCATTCAAATAATAACAAAATAAAATAAATTGATATTTTAAATATGCAAAAAACAACGATTTCACCCGCCAATATAAATATTTAGCCAGCCATAACAAAATATTGTTCAACTATTTATTTAATAAATCGTGAAAGCAAAAGCATAAGGCCAACTTTCGTAAAACACTCGCACGCAGCTTCAGGTATACTACGGCCTTCGATTCCACAAACATCAGGCATACCATGACAGACTTAATCCAACGCCCTCGCCGCCTGCGCAAATCCGCTGCGCTTCGCGCTATGTTTGAAGAGACAACACTCAGCTTAAATGACCTGGTGTTGCCGATCTTTGTTGAAGAAGAACTCGACGACTATAAAGCAATTGAAGCGATGCCCGGCGTCATGCGCATTCCAGAGAAGCATCTCGCGCGCGAAATTGAGCGCATTGCCAACGCGGGCATTCGTTCCGTCATGACCTTTGGCATTTCGCACCATACCGATGACACCGGCAGCGATGCCTGGAAGGAAGATGGTCTGGTGGCACGTATGTCACGTATCTGCAAACAAACGGTGCCGGAAATGATTGTCATGTCTGACACCTGTTTCTGCGAATACACATCACACGGTCATTGTGGCGTACTGTGCGAACACGGTGTGGATAATGACACAACGCTGACCAATCTGGGTAAGCAAGCGGTCGTGGCAGCAGCAGCAGGCGCTGACTTTATCGCCCCTTCCGCAGCAATGGACGGTCAGGTGCAGGCAATCCGCCAGGCGCTCGATGCCGCAGGCTTTACCGACACCGCCATCATGTCCTATTCCACCAAATTCGCCTCCTCTTTCTATGGCCCATTCCGCGAAGCGGCAGGCACGGCGCTGAAAGGCGATCGTAAAACCTACCAGATGAACCCGATGAACCGTCGTGAGGCGATCCGCGAATCACTGCTCGACGAAGCGCAGGGCGCTGACTGCCTGATGGTGAAACCGGCTGGCGCATATCTGGATATTTTGCGTGATATCCGTGAACGCACCGAACTGCCGATCGGTGCTTATCAAGTGAGTGGCGAATACGCGATGATCAAATTCGCCGCCATGGCTGGCGCGATTGATGAAGAGAAAGTGGTGTTGGAAAGCTTAGGGTCGATCAAACGCGCGGGCGCGGATCTGATCTTCAGCTACTTTGCGCTGGATCTGGCTGAGAAAAAAATCCTGCGTTAAGTTAACACCGTGAGTTTAATACCGGGATATCCGGGGCGACCACCGGATATGGCGTCCCTCCGGGAACCCAATCCCGGTGTTTCCCCTTATTCATTGGCTTAAGCGTTACGTTATTTACCTGATGGCGGCTTCGCTATCTCCGGCCTACAAAAATGGAGATCCGGTAAGCGAAGCGCCATTAACCAATTTTCAGCCAGCACGGAAGTAAGGTTTATCGCCCAGAATGGTCGCCCGGTGCATTATGCGCCGCTGCGGCAGGTAATCGGCGTTGGCGTAATGCTGCGTCACCCGATTATCCCAGATCGCCACGTCATCAGGCTGCCAGCGCCAGCGCACCTGGAACTCAGGTTTTGTGATGTGTGCAAACAGGAATCCGAGTAGCGCTTCACTCTCTTTTTCCGTCACATCGACAATCCGCGTGGTAAAACCTTCATTCACAAACAGCGCCTGCTTACCGCTCACCGGATGGGTACGCACGACCGGATGCTGCAATGGCGGGTGCTTTGCCACCGCCTCCAGCCAACGCTGATGATCTTCTTCGCTTTTGCGGTATTTATATTCCTGAAACGATTTACGGAAATCATGCTCCGCGTGAAGGCCGCTCAACAGCTGGCGAAAAGGCGCTGAAAGCGCCTCAAACGCCGCAATCCCGCTGGTCCATAGCGTATCGCCGCCGGTTGACGGCAGCTCTTTGGCTGCCAGAATCGCCCCGGCAGGCGGCGTTTCAATAAACGTCACATCGGTGTGCCAGTTGTCGTTGTCTGGCGGATTGTCGTTATGGGTATCCAGCACGATAATCTCATCGACCCCTTCGGCATGCGGGTAGACCGGATGAATATGCAGCTCGCCGAAACGCAGCGCCAGCGCGCGCTGTTGCTGAGGCGTGATGGCCTGCTCGCGCAGGAACACCACCTGATGGCGCAGCACCGCGTGATACAGCTGTTCAAACTGGTTATCGCTCAGCGGGCGGGCTAAATCCGCACCGGAAACCTGCGCGCCAATGTACGGCCCCAGCGGGGTAATGCTCAGACGTTCACTCATTGTACTTCTCCATGCCAGGGTGTCAGGCGTCGCTGGAGCACACGCAGACCCAGTTCTAAAAGAAAGGCAATCACCGCAATGACTGCGATACCCACCAGCACCACGTCGGTCGCCAGAAACTCCCCCGCCGACTGCACCATAAAACCTAAACCTCGCGTTGCCGCAATCAGCTCTGCCGCCACCAGCGTCGACCAGCCAACGCCCAGTCCGATACGTAATCCTGTGAGGATTTCCGGTAACGCACCGGGCAGAATCACAAACCACAGCACCTGCATACGGCTGGCGCCCAGCGACCTTGCCGCGCGAAGGCGAACCTGCTGCGCGCTTTTTACTCCCGCCATCGCCGACATCGCGACAGGCGCGAAAATAGCCAGATAGATCAGCAGGATCTTGGAAGTCTCGCCAATGCCAAACCAGATAACCATCAGCGGCAGATAGGCGAGCGGCGGCACCGGGCGATAAAGTTCGATTATGGGATCAAGAATGCCGCGTACCGTTGGGCTTAATCCCATCGCGATCCCAACCGGAATACCGATAACCACCGCCGCCAGCAGCGCCAGCACAATGCGAGTCAAACTGGCCGCCAGATGTTGCCACAGAGTGGCATCCATAAAGCCCTGTGGCCCGGCAATCGCGATCAGTTTCTGCAATACCTGCTCCGGCGGTGGCAGAAACAACGGGCTTACCAACTGCAATACCGCCACCGTCCACCACACGGCGAGGATAACCGCCAGCGTGGCGAGACTTAACGTTATCTGTCGCGAGAATGGCCAGCGCCATTTCAACGTCCGCTGACGCGGCTTATCACCGATCACCACACTCATGAAAAGGCCTCCCGTTGCTCAAAGACGCGGCTTAACACATATTCGCGGGTCTCAATAAACTGCGGATCGGACTTAATGCTGCGACTCGGCTCGCCCGCAACAAAACGGCGGGCAAAGTTCAGCGGCAGGCGTTCCAGCACCCGACCAGGCCCTGGGGACAACAGCACCAGTTCGGTGGCCATAAATACCGCCTCTTCAATATCATGCGTAATCAGCAGTACCTTTTTGCCCGTCTCATGCCAGAGCGTCAGCAGCAGGGTTTGCATCTGCTCGCGGGTAAAAGCATCCAGCGCGCCGAAAGGTTCGTCCAGCAACAAAAGCTGCGGATTCGCCGCCAGCGCGCGAGCAATCCCCACCCGCTGGCGCTGCCCGCCGGAAAGCTGCCAGATAAAACGTTTTCCCGCCCCTTCCAGCCCGACCTTTTTCAGCATCTCCTGCGCTACCTGCTGACGTTGCGCTTTCTCTACGCCCGCCAGTTGCAGACCAAATCCAACGTTATCCTGCACGTTACGCCAGGGGAGCAGACCTTCGTGCTGAAAGACCACGCCGCGCTCTGCGCCTGGGCCGTCCACCGGCTTACCCTCCAGCAGGATGCTGCCGCGCTGATACGGCACAAATCCGGCAATCAGGTTCAGTAGTGTGGTTTTTCCACAGCCCGACGGCCCCAGCACCACCAGCAGTTCGCCGCTGTCGAGCGTCAGACTGATATCGTCCAGCGCCGGTTTACCGCCGTAATCCGCAAAGAGATGAGAAATTTGCAGCATCAGCGCCTCCTTTATTGCACGAAGCGGTCGGTGACGTACTGGCTGTAATCTGTCGCCACGGCGGGCACTTTGCCCTGCTCTTTGAGGAACTGTGCGGTGTCGATAATCGCTTTGTTTACCGGTCCGGTGAGTTCAGCCGTCTGCTGTTGCGGCGTCAGATAGGTGTTGCCTTTCACCAGTCCCGGCACGTCGGCTTCGGGTACGCCGCTTAGGCGCGACAGTTTGCTGATGTTTTCCGGCTGTTTCAGCCATTCATCAGGATTCGCGAGATAGGGTTGCTGGGCATCGATGGCGCTTTTGGCGAACGCTTTCACCACCTCCGGATGCTTCTCGGCAAAGTCTTTACGGACTACCCAGACATCCAGCGTCGGCGCGCCCCACTCGCCCACTTTTTCGGAGTCGGTCAGCACCTTACCGTCTTTTTCCAGCGCGTTCACCGCAGGTGCCCAGACGTAGGCGCCGTCGATATCCCCGCGCTGCCAGGCGGCAATAATCGCAGGCGGTTGCAGGTTCACAATCTCCACCTGGCCGGGCTTAATCCCCCAGTGCTTTAAGGCCGCCAGCAAACTGTAATGGGTGGTCGAAATAAAGGGAACGGCGATCCGTTTGCCGATCAGATCTTCGGGCTTGCTGATGTTTTTCTTCACCACCAGTGCTTCAGAATTACCGAGTTTTGACGCGAGCAAAAAGACTTCAATTGGCACCTGCTGACTGGCGGCTACCGCCAATGGACTGGAACCCAGATTGCCGATCTGCACATCGCCGGAGGCCAGCGCCCGCACAATGCTCGCGCCGCTATCGAACTTGCGCCAGTCAACGGTGGCCCCGCTCTCTTTGGCGAACGTGTTGTCTGCCTGCGCCACTTTCGCCGGTTCCGCAGACGTCTGATACGCGACGGTGACGTTAACCGCCTGCGCCTGAAAAGCGATGAATGCCAGTGCGGCAATGACGGTGCTACGCGATGTTAAAGCCATATTGTCTGCTCCCCCTGTTTTGTTATGGAGGCAGTATTTCGTGGCGGCTGAGTTTGATAAAGGAATTAAAAATTCTGGCTAAGAACAAAGCGTTTTTAGAAATAAAACGGCAAAGGTTAGCGATTTTGCGCAGTAACACGCGACACGCCTGGCACCAATGGCGGATGGCGGCGCAAGTGCCTTACCCGGCCTACAGGCTACAGGCGCGCCAGACAAAACATTGCGATTTTGTTACATTCATTACATAACTACGTCCCGATGATTGCCAGCACAGTGCTGACAGGCATCATAGGGTCATAATTTGGCAAGAGAAGATTATTATGATTCGTGTTGTGCTGGTGGATGACCACGTGGTGGTTCGTTCCGGCTTTGCGCAATTATTAGGCCTCGAAGACGATCTCGAGGTCACCGGTCAATACAGCAGCGCTGCCGAGGCATGGCCTTCTCTGATAAGGCATGACGTAAACGTCGCCGTACTGGATATCGCCATGCCGGATGAAAATGGCCTGAGTCTGTTGAAGCGACTGCGTGCGCAAAAACCCGACTTCCGCGCCATTGTCCTCAGCATCTATGATACGCCAGCCTTTGTGCAGAGCGCGCTGGATGCCGGAGCCAGCGGCTATCTGACCAAACGCTGTGGACCCGAAGAGCTGGTGCAGGCAGTACGTTCCGTCGGCATGGGCGGTCATTATCTGTGCGCCGACGCGTTGCGGGCGTTACGCGGTGGTAACCAACAGCCGCAGGTGCTGGATGTCCTCACCCCACGAGAACGCGAAGTGTTTGATCTCCTTGTGAAAGGTGACAGCGTAAAGGAGATCGCCTTCCGACTCGATCTGAGCCATAAAACGGTTCACGTGCATCGCGCGAATGTGCTGGGCAAACTACAGTGCCACAGCACTATCGAGCTGGTGCATTTCGCGCTCGACCATCAGTTGCTGACGGGGCATTAAATGTCACGCAGCGTTCGTCACTGGGTGATCTCACTGTTCATTGTGTTGGCCTGGGGAACGGGCTGGTTGATGCTCTGGACGCTTGGATTTTATCTGACCCATAACGGTCAGCAGGCGGCGCTGTTTTTGCCGCACGGCGTCTATCTTGCGCTGCTGATCCTGCTGTCGCGCCGCTACTGGCCCGCTTTGGTACTGCCGCCCATTCTGATACTGCTCTGGCTACACAACGAGCAGTTACTGAATGGGTATATTCTGCTGGCCGCACCGCTCATTAGTCTGATCCCCGCCAGCATTACTCAGACTTTCTGGCACCGGTTTCCCCTTTACTGGCAACGGCTAACGCTGCTGCTGGCGGCGGTTACCGCGACCTCATTACTTAACACCGCCCTGCTTTCACCGTTTATGAAAATCCCGGCGATGCTGCCCGGCCTCGCCTCGTTTACCGGGGGCGTGCTGCTGACGCCGTTCGTTTATCTGATCTTCGAATTTTTGCGCCAGCAGCACCGCTATCATCTGCTGGGGCTGGATACGAGTAACCCTCCGCTGCGCACGTCGCTCATCATCTGGTGCAGCCTGTTCTTTATTATCGGTATCGGCACTCAAATGGTGCTATCGCCAGAAATTGAACGCCTGCTGCTGATTGTTGTGTTTTTGCCCAATGTGGTCATGGCGTGGAAGTTTGGCTGGCAGGGCGGCGTGCTCTCCGGCCTGTTAGGAAGCATGATGATCACCATTGCCCGTCAGGTCGGCGTGGGGTTCAGTAATCTCATTGAGCTGGAGATCTTCCTGGCGACTCAGGCGCTGCTCGGCATTGGTCTGGGAATTGCCATCAGCCGCCAACAGCATCTGGCGCAAAACCTGCACCACTATCGTCAACGCCTTGAGGCCGAATTAGCAGCCCGACGGGCATTGACTGAAAAACTGATCCATACCGAGGAAGACACGCGAAAAAACCTGGCGCGCGAACTGCACGACGAAATCGGCCAAAACATCACCGCCATTCAGATCCAGTCACAGCTGGTAAAACGGGCGCGCGATCCGGAGCAAACGCTGGCTGCCGCCGCTCAAATAAACGATCTTGCCCGACGTATTCATCACTCGACACGCCAGTTGTTACGCCAGTTACGTCCGCCCGCCCTCGATGAGCTGTCGTTTAAAGAGGCGTTGCATCATCTGGTCAACGAATTTGCCTTTGCTGAGCGCGGCATTACCTGCCGCTTTGATTACCAGATAGCGCAACCGCCAGAGAGTGAAACGGTGCAATTCACCCTCTACCGCCTGTTACAAGAGCTACTGAATAACGTCTGTAAACATGCCGGTGCCAGCGAGATATCCATCGTGTTGCGCGAGCACAACGCACTCTTGCATCTGGAAGTGAAAGATAACGGCGTGGGTATCATCTCAACAAAAATCCCCGGATTCGGTATTCAGGGAATGCGCGAGCGCGTGAATGCGCTTGGTGGAGAATTGACGCTGGAATCGCAGCACGGCACGCGAGTAATTGTTAACTTGCCCACAGTTTTGCAACAAACCCCGTATTAACCAGGAAAAAGTCTTAGTCACTGCGGACTTTCTCTCATCCCCTTTGGTTTTCACTTTCCTATAGTCAGCGCAAACGGAGACACCATGCACGCACGCCCAGCAACTGAAACAGACCAACAATACCGGACTCTACGTCCCCGGTTGCTGATGTGCATGGTCATCGGGTATGCCGCGTTTTATCTGACGCGTAAAAGCGTGAACTACATACTCCCGGCGCTGCAAACGGATCTTGGACTGGATAAAGGCGATATCGGCCTGTTGGGGTCGCTGTTTTACCTGACCTACGGCCTGTCGAAATTCACCGCCGGGCTATGGCACGACAGCCACGGGCAGCGCTGGTTTATGGGGGTAGGACTGTTCGCCACCGGACTGTTGAACGTGGTATTCGCCTTTGGCGAGTCACTGACGTTGCTGCTGGCGGTCTGGACGCTAAACGGATTTTTTCAGGGCTGGGGATGGCCGCCCTGCGCCCGCTTGCTCACCCACTGGTATTCGCGCAACGAACGCGGTTTCTGGTGGGGCTGCTGGAATATGTCGATCAACATTGGCGGGGCCATTATCCCGCTCATTAGCGCCTTCGCCGCCCATTCATGGGGCTGGCAGGCGGCGATGCTGACACCGGGGATCATCAGCATGGCATTAGGCATTTGGTTGACGCTGCAACTGAAAGGTACGCCCCTGGAAGAGGGATTACCAACGGTAGGTGAATGGCGACATGACCCGCTGGAACTCCGCCAGCAGCAGCAAAGCCCACCGATGGGGTTAGGGCAAATGTTACGCACCACAATGCTGAAGAACCCGATGATCTGGCTGCTCGGCGTCTCTTACGTGCTGGTCTATCTGATTCGTATTGCGCTCAATGACTGGGGCAACATCTGGCTGACGGAAAGCCACGGCGTCAATCTGCTCAGCGCCAACGCGACGGTGATGCTGTTTGAAGTCGGCGGGTTGCTTGGCGCACTGTTCGCCGGATGGGGCTCAGATTTGCTGTTCAGCGGCCAGCGGGCACCGATGATTTTGCTGTTCACGCTGGGGCTGATGGTCTCCGTCGCCGCGCTCTGGCTGGCTCCAGTGCATCACTACGCACTGCTGGCGGTCTGCTTCTTTACGGTGGGCTTCTTTGTCTTTGGCCCGCAAATGTTGATTGGCCTCGCGGCTGTCGAATGCGGACACAAAGCCGCAGCAGGCTCCATCACCGGTTTTCTCGGCCTGTTCGCCTATCTGGGTGCCGCGTTGGCTGGCTGGCCTCTGTCGCAGGTGATTGAACACTATGGCTGGTCCGGGATGTTCAGTTTGCTCTCGGTCGCCGCCGTATTTATGGGTTTATTGCTGATGCCGCTATTGATGGCGGGTATTACAACCTCTCCCGGTCAAAGGATAAAACAATGAAAAAAACGCTGGTCACTACCCTGATTGCTTCCGGCATTGCGCTGGCAACCTTAAGCGGTGCAGCACAGGCCAAGGGTCGCCTGGTGGTTTACTGCAGCGCCACCAACGAAATGTGTGAAGCGGAAACCAAAGCCTTCGGCGATAAATATGACGTGAAAACGTCGTTCATCCGCAACGGTTCTGGCAGCACGCTGGCGAAGGTCGATGCCGAGAAGAAAAACCCGCAGGCCGATGTCTGGTACGGCGGCACGCTTGATCCGCAGTCTCAGGCCGGTGAAATGGATCTTCTACAGCCTTACAAATCGCCAAATCTGGAGCAGGTAATGGAGAAATTCCGCGACCCGGCGAAAGTGAAAGGCAACTACTCTTCTGCGGTCTACGTCGGTATTCTCGGCTTTGGTGTGAACACCCAGCGTCTGAAAGAGAAAAATCTGCCGGTGCCGAAGTGCTGGAAAGATCTGACCAAACCTGAATACAAAGGTGAAATTCAGATTGCCGACCCGCAAAGCTCCGGCACCGCTTACACCGCGCTGGCGACCTTCGCCCAACTGTGGGGCGAAGACCAGGCCTTTGATTACCTGAAACAACTGAACGCCAACGTCTCTCAGTACACCAAATCCGGGATTGCCCCGGCGCGTAACGCTGCTCGCGGCGAAACCGCCATCGGCATCGGCTTCCTGCACGACTATTCGCTGGAAAAAGAACAGGGCGCGCCGCTGGAACTGATCTCACCGTGCGAAGGTACTGGCTATGAAATTGGCGGCGTCAGCATCCTGAAGGGCGCACGTAACCTCGACAACGCCAAACTGTTCGTCGACTGGGTGCTGTCGAAAGACGCACAGGAACTGGCGTGGAAGAAAGGCAAGTCCTATCAGATCCTGACCAACACCACCGCTGAAACCTCACCGAACTCGCTGAAGCTCGATGACCTGAAACTGATCAACTACGACATGGATAAATACGGCTCTACAGATGTACGTAAGGCATTGATCAATAAATGGGTCAGCGAAGTGAAGATGGGTAAATAAGCATCACGATGACTTTCTCCAGGTAAGGTTACGTAGGCCGGATTAGGCAACGCCGCCATCCGGCAATTATCGTCACCCTGAATGCCGGATGGCGCTTACGCTTATCCGGCCTACGTCAGGATTGAGCACCGGAAAACGTATGTCACACACACTTGCACTCCATCCCGTGAAAAAACGGGATGCGATATTCCTTTGGGTTTTGCTGGGCTGGCTGGCGTTTGCCCTGCTGCCAAGCTGGAGCCTCGATTACGGCCTGCTGGAATCCACGGGCGATGAAATTCTTGAGTCCTACGGCTGGTCGCAGTTCAATATCAGCTGGTTATGGTATCTGCTGCCGAGTCTGCTGCTGGTACGCCCGTTCCAGGAGGCGAAACGCGAACAGCGTAGCCGCCATTACCTTGACGCGGGCTGGGCGCTACTGTGCATGGCGTTTATCGTCATCAGCGCCACCATTGAAGGGCGCGGTTTAGGATATGCGACTATCGTGCTGTTTGTCGCGCTGGGCGCGATCATGACGCTGGCGCTGACCCGCCTCGAATGGCTGGGCGGCGACCGTTTTGTGATCGGTTCACTGGTCGCCATCGTGGCATTAATCGGCGTCTTTATCGTCTGGCCGAGCATCGCCATTTTTATCCCGATGTTCACCAACGACGCAGGCGAATTCGCCCCGCTGGCGTTTATGACCGTGCTGTCGCAGGCGCATATTATTCAGGTGATCCTCAACTCCATCGCCCTGTCGATTGCGGTGGGCGTAGGGTGTACCTTCTTCGGGCTGGTGCTGGCGATCTACACCACCCGCATCGCCAAACGCAGCGCCATTATCGGGCGCATCTTCTCCATTTTGCCGATCGTCACCCCACCGTTTGTGGTCGGGTTGGGCGTCACGCTGATGATGGGCCGCTCCGGCTACATCACCGAATTGATGGTGGCGTGGTTCGGCTTAACCAATACCAACTGGCTGTACGGTTTTACCGGTATCTGGCTGGCACAGGTGCTGGCATTCACCCCGATGGCGTTTATGATCCTCGACGGAGCAATCAAAACCATTCACCCATCACTGGAAGAGGCCTCCTATACCCTGCGCGCCAGCCGCTGGCAGACCTTTAACGGCGTGTTTGTTCCACTGCTTAAACCGGCGCTGGCGAACGCCTTCTTAATTGTTATCGTGCAGTCGCTGGCTGACTTCAGTAACCCGCTGGTGCTCGGCGGTAACTTCGATGTACTGGCGACGCAAATCTATTTCTATATCACCGGTTCACAGCTGGATTATCAGGCTGCCAGCACCCTCGGCGCGTTCCTGCTGCTGTTCTCACTGCTGGTGTTCTGCATCCAGTACATGTGGATCGGCAAACGTTCTTACGTCACCGTTTCCGGTAAGTCCTACCGTGGCGACGTGCAGCCGCTGCCGGTCACCCTGGTCTGGAGCGTAATCGCCATTCTGGCGGTGTGGATAGCCTTTAACGCCCTGCTCTATGGCAGCATTTTCTACGGCAGTTTCACCGTCAACTGGGGCGTGGACTACACCCTGACGCTGGATAACTTCATCAAGCTGTTCGGCCAGGGGATGAGCGACGGGGCATGGCCTTCACTGCTTGATACCCTGCTCTACGCCGGCATCGCCGCGCCGATCACCGCCGCCTTCGGTTTGCTGATCGCCTGGGTGGTGGTACGCCAGCAGTTCAAAGGTAAAAAGACCATCGAATTCACCACCATGCTGTGCTTTGCCGTACCGGGTACCGTGGCGGGCGTCTCGTATATTCTCGCCTTTAACAGCGCCCCGGTTTACCTCACCGGAACGGCAGCGATAGTGATTATCTCAATGGTGATGCGTAACGTGCCGGTCGGCATCCGTGCCGGGATCGCTGGCCTCGGTCAAATCGATAAATCGCTCGATGAAGCCTCCCTCAGCCTGCGCGCCGGGAGCTTACGCACCATTACGCACATCCTGCTGCCGCTGCTACGCCCGGCGATCCTTTCGGCGCTGATCTACAGCTTCGTACGCGCCATTACCACCGTCAGCGCCATTGTCTTTCTCGTCACGCCAGATACCCGCGTGGCAACGGCCTACATTCTGAACCGCGTGGAAGATGGCGAATACGGGGTGGCGATCGCCTACGGCTCGATTCTGATCGTGGTGATGCTGGCGATTATTTTCCTCTTTGACTGGCTGATCGGGGAAGCACGAATCTCCCGTTCAAAAGCCAAAAACCAGGCGTAATGGAGCGCACTATGAGTCAGAAAAATTTTGTTGAACTGCGCAACGTCACCAAACGTTTCGGTAACAACACGGTTATCGACAATATCAATCTCACTATTCCGCAGGGGCAAATGGTGACGCTGCTCGGTCCCTCCGGCTGCGGCAAAACCACCATTCTGCGTCTGGTCGCCGGGCTGGAGAAACCGAGCGAAGGGCAGATTTTTATTGATGGCGAAGACGTCACGCATCGCTCTATTCAGCAGCGCGATATCTGCATGGTGTTTCAGTCTTATGCCCTGTTTCCGCATATGTCGCTGGGCGAAAACGTCGGCTATGGTCTGAAGATGCTCGGCGTATCACGCAGCGAAGTAAAAGCGCGCGTCAAAGAGGCGCTGGCGATGGTGGATCTGGAAGGATTCGAAGACCGCTATGTTGATCAGATCTCCGGCGGTCAGCAGCAGCGCGTAGCGCTGGCGCGCGCGTTGATCCTCAAACCCAAAGTGCTGCTGTTTGATGAACCCCTGAGTAACCTCGACGCCAACCTGCGCCGCAGCATGCGCGATAAAATCCGCGAGCTGCAAAAGCAGTTTGATATCACCTCGCTGTATGTGACCCACGATCAGAGCGAGGCCTTCGCGGTGTCCGATACCGTGCTGGTGATGAACAAAGGGCATATCATGCAGATCGGCTCGCCACAGGATCTCTATCGCCAACCTGCGTCGCGCTTTATGGCGAGCTTTATGGGCGACGCCAACCTGTTCCCGGCCACCTTCAGTCAGGAGTTTGTTGATATCTACGGTTATCGCCTGCCGAGGGCGCTGCATTTTGCCAGCCAGGGAGAAGGCACAGTCGGCGTACGTCCGGAAGCGATTACCTTAAGCGATCGCGGCGAAGAGTGTCAGCGCTGTGTGATTCAGCATGTAGCCTATATGGGACCGCAGTATGAGGTGACAGTAGAGTGGCACGGGCAGGAGATCTTATTGCAGGTTAACGCGACTCGCCTGCAACCGGACGTCGGCGAGCACTACTACCTCGAAATCCACCCGTACGGGATGTTTGTACTGGCAGATGCGGCGTGATGTTTTCGCAGGCCTGATAAATTTGTAGGCCTGATAAGCGAAGCGCCATCAGGCAATCAATGCCAGATGGCGGCTAACGCCTTACCGGGCCTAACGTCAGCTTCGCGCTTTTATAGCGGCAATATCCTCTGGCGTGGTGCGACAACACCCGCCAATCAACCGCGCCCCCGCCGCCAACCACTGCGGCAGATAATCCGCCAGCCGCGCGTTGCATTCGCCGTGCTGATGCCAGCTTTTACTCACCGGATCGTAATGCTCGCCCGAGTTCGGGTAGACCACCAGCGGCAGCGACGTCAGTCCCTGCAAATGCTGCAAGGCGGCGGTGGTATTTTCCAGCGCAATGCAGTTGACGCCAATCGCCACCACCTGTGGGAAATGGCTGAGGAACGCGACCACCTCGCGCAGCGGTGTGCCGTCGCTTAAATGCTCGCTGTCGCGCAGGGTGAAAGAGAACCACGCACGGGCGCGCGGCCAGGCGTTCAACAGTTCTGCCAGTGCTTTGATCTCGACAAAATTCGGCATCGTTTCGCAGGCCAGCAGATCGGCGCCCGCATCCAGCAACGCTTCCACACGTGGACGGTGGAACGCCTGAAATTCTTCGCGGCTACGCAGGTAGTCGCCACGGTATTCAGAACCGTCAGCAAGAAACGCACCGTAGGGTCCCACGGAGCCCGCCACCAGCAGCGTGCCCGCCTGCGGGTTTTCAGCCAGATACGCTTCCCGCGCTTTACGCGCCAGTTCAACGCTCTTTCCGATAAGTGCTTTTGATTGCGTCTCATCGAAACCGCGCGCCGCTAAACCTGCGGATGTGGCCTGATAGCTGGCGGTAATGGCGCACTGCGCGCCCGCGCGGTAATAGTCCAGGTGAACCTCGCGGATCACTTCCGGGTTTTCCACTAACACTTTGGCGGACCAGAGCCTGTCCGCTAACGTACAGCCACGCGCTTCCAGTTCCGTTGCCAGCGCCCCATCCAGCAACAAGAAATCTTGCTTTTCGAGGATGGCGTTCAACGGATTATGCTGCGACATGTTGTGGCTCCTGTAGGAATTTTCGACGTTAATAAACAGAAAATCACCCTATCACAACGACGCAAACGGTAACCTGTACCATCGCCCATTTTTAACGCTCGCTCAAACCGGTCGTTGATGCCACACCTTAAGGGCTGGCGCTTGTCAGAGGGTAAGACGTAATGATTAGAAACAAAAAGGTGCGCAGCAGACTGCTCTGTCATCGTTATCGTCGGGTGCCCCTCGCAGTGGTAGAGGAAAGTGAAGCTACGGCAACGGCAGTTGGCAAGCGGCACGGAAAACCGGTGGTATTGAAGATTGATGCACGCTTAATGCACGAGAAAGGGATCAAATTTTATCAGGCCGATAATGGCGTCTGGTTGACCAAAACGGTGCCGGTAAGTTTTATTTTCCGGGAGGGATAAGCGGTGCCGAAATTCTGCTTATCTGAGCCACAGAATTTCGGCACGGGTCAGTCCGAATGATTTCAGATCTTGAGCATTTTTACCGTGGCCTCGATGTCTATCTCATCTTCCGAGAAGATTAACGTCGTGCCCTGGAAGGTGGTGATTGCCAGTTTTTTCACCGAGCGCATCTCGCCAGGCTTCGCGTCTGTTTTAGGTCTGATATTGCTCATCAGGATCCCCACCGACAGCACCGCGTTTTCTTTATCAATGCCGGTATCGACAGGGACTTCTTCGCTGTACACCAGGAAAGACTTGATCGAGGTGAGCTTAAGGCGCTCGCCCGCAATGTAGATGTATTTGCTTTCCGGGACGACTTTCACCGCATAGGCTGACAAGCCCTTGTTGTTGGTGGTCGGTTCGAAGGTCACCGCCGCATCTTTCTTAATAAGCTCCGGATTGGCGACCTTAATCACATGAAAATAACGGTTATCACCGTTTTCATCTTTGATAAATCCAAAGCCTTTATCTTTAAACCACGTTGTGATTGTTCCGTTCATCGCCATTACCGCCTGATTAATCGTTTATCTACTCAGTTTTGCTGCGCGCAGTGTAAAGCACAACGCCTGCACAGACTATGCCTTTGGCTTAAGTCTGGACTACCTTTATTTACCACATCAAATCATCGGGTACTTTAAAGTCAGCATACGGATCTTCTTCATCCTGCTCTTCTGCACTCAGCGCGCTGTGTAACACAATACTGCTCGCATCTCGCTGGGCGATCTTGTCGGCTACGCTCGCGGGGATAATCGCGTATTCGCTCTCGCTACTGTTATCTACAACCAAACGCGCAATCGCGAGACGACCGTTGATCAGCTGAGTCTGAGTCAGCTTATCCACCATGATTTTTTTGATTAAATTATTGTCGGTGAAGTTAAAACCAATATCGCCTCTTGAAATGGTGATTCGGTTCATTTCAATCAGCTGCTTCACCTGCGCTTTATACTCTTTCGATAAAACAGCCTGTTTTTGTTGTTCGCTGAGCTGTTTATCACGCTCAAGTTGCGCTTTTTTATTCTCTTCCACGGCCTCTCTTGCCTCACGAGCCTGAACGCGTGATTTTTTAGCCGTTCTCTGGACTTTGGCCATTTTTTTGCTGGTCACTAATCCAGCTTTAAGCATCTGCTCTTGTAAGGTGAGTTTCGTCATCTTCGTATCTAAACCGGTTGAATATTTATGGGGATTATACCTGTATTTTTTGAGGCTGTACCTGTTTGCCACATCCTGGCGTGGCGTGAGCCGACGTGTTTATTGATTTCAGGAATGCGCCGGGCGATTACGCTGAAACCGACGGGTCGATTGGCCCAATCTCATCGTGACTTGCCCATTTGCCCACATTCATCTTCTGGACAACACTCTACGATGGCATCACTGACTCACCACGTGGAGTAAACATCATGAATATCACCCAAATCCGTAATGCCACGCAGCTCATCACCTTTGGCCACAAAACGTTTCTGGTAGACCCGATGCTGGCCCCGCAAGGCGCATACCCAGGGTTTGCCGGAACGGCGCGCGCGGAGATCCGAAATCCCACGGTGGAACTCCCGTGCAATATTGACACGCTGTTGAAAGCCGACGCCCTGATCGTCACCCACCTGCATGAAGATCACTGGGATGAGGCCGCGGCCCGCACGATACCCAAGGACAAACCTGTCTACGTGCAAAATGCCCGGGATGCGCAAACGTTGCGGGATCAGGGCTTCACCCGGCTTACCGTTTTGTCGGATAACACCGTGTTGGGCGATATCACCCTGCGTAAAACCGGCGGTCAGCACGGTTCGGATCGCGCTTACGCCATTCCACAAATGGCGGAACGTTTAGGGGAGGCTTGCGGGGTGATTTTCCAGCATCCGGAGGAGAAAACGCTGTATCTGGTCGGCGATACAATCTGGCGCGACGAGGTGGAAACCGCGATGTCGACCTTCCAGCCTGATGTGGTGGTCGTGAATGCAGGGTTTGCGCACGTTCTCGGTTTCGGCCCGATCATTATGGGCGCGGAAGACGTACTAAAAACCCACTTCGCACTGCCGCAGGCACAGATTATGGCCACCCATATGGAAGCCATAAACCACTGCCTACTCACCCGTGACGCGCTCAGGCAGTATGCCCGGGATAACAAAATTGCAGAATTCGTGAACGTGCCGGAAGATGGTGAAACGCTCACATTTTAATGGCGCAAAACCTTCCAGGGTGTGGCGTGAGCGAACGCTTAACCTCGTTTTTTCGCCAGCCAGATGGTGTGCCCCGTGCAGTGGGGATCTTCCATCATCATATCCACAACCTCAAAACCGTTTGCTGACAGGAGTGCGCGGTACTCTTGTGGGGCAAGACTGGCATGGAACAACGGTTCGCCCTCAAACTGCCCCATGGCTACCCCGTTTTCGGGGCCGCTGGTAAACATTAACGCACTGCCAGGATGACTGAGCTGCGCAAAAATCGGGAACATCTTTTGCTGGTCCTGCTGGGTTAAATGGAAAAAGCTGTCCCACGCAATCAGACCGTCAAAAGTGTCATTGAGCGTTAATTCGCGCATATCCTGCTCCAGCCAGCGCTGGTCGGGAAAAGACGCCCTGGCGCGCGCCAGCATCGCCGCAGAGCCATCAACACCGGTAAGCTGAAAACCTTGCTGGATAAGATAGTCAGCAATCGGCTGACCATTTCCACAACCGATATCGAGAATGCTTCCCTTCCCGCCAATGACGGCGATGAATTTATCCAGCCAGCGTTTTTCGAAAAGTGTCCGCGATCGCTGGCTGGCATAGGCATCAGCATGACGCCGGTAGATAGACAGAATGTTCTTTGCCGCAGAGTCACTCACATTTCCCTCACTATTTTATCTTTCACTTTTCTATCAACATATTAAAGATAACAACTATCGCTCAACCCCGGTCAGGTTTCTCCGCTCAAATCCGGCTCACCGTCATTACTGTGAGTCAGTTCACCCACTCTACGTCCCCGGCTTTACAGGTTCTCGCAGCGCACTTTATGTTGATTAAAATTGTGAACGAATAACACATAAAGACAGGATCCTGCCATGCCCCTGAACACAGATTCACTCGCCGCCGTACTGGCCAGACGCGACTGGGAAAACCCCGGTGTCACGCAGCATCATCGCCTTGAAGCGCATCCGCCGTTTTATAGCTGGCGCACTGCTGATGATGCGAAAAACAATCTACAGTCAGAGCAACGACGAAGCCTTAACGGTGCATGGAAATTTGCCTGGTTTGCCTCACCTGAAGCGATCCCGGAAAGCTGGCTTTCGGGGGATTTGCCGCATACTGATACCATTACCGTACCCTCAAACTGGCAAATGGAAGGCTACGACGTCCCCATCTATTCGAACATCACCTATCCGTTCCCGGTGAATCCCCCGTATGTTCCGGCTGAGAACCCCACGGGATGTTACTCGCTCACATTTGATATTAATGAAAGCTGGCGGCAGTCAGGGCAGACCCGCATTATTTTTGATGGCGTGAACTCGGCTTTTCATCTGTGGTGCAATGGTCGCTGGGTGGGCTACGGTCAGGACAGTCGTCTGCCGTCCGAATTTGATCTCAGCGACTTCCTGCTCACGGGGGAAAACCGCCTGGCGGTGATGGTGCTGCGCTGGAGCGACGGCAGCTATCTGGAAGATCAGGACATGTGGCGAATGAGCGGTATCTTTCGCGATGTCTCTTTGCTGCATAAACCCGACACGCAAATCCGCGACCTGCGCGTCAATACCCGTTTTAACGATGATTTCAACCGTGCGGTGCTGGAGACGGACGTCAGACTGGCGGGCGTCCCGCGTGACGATCTCCGCGTCACCGTACAACTGTGGCAAGGAGACACACTGGCCGGGACAAGCACCTCACCGTTTGGCAGCGATATCATTGATGAGCGCGGCGCCTACGCAGACCGCACGACGCTGCGCATTAACGTCGAGCGCCCGGCGCTGTGGAGCGCAGAAACGCCAAATCTGTACCGCGCCGTCGTGCAACTACATACCGCTGACGGCACGCTGATTGAAGCCGAAGCCTGTGACGTCGGCTTCCGCCAGGTCTGTATTGAAAATGGACTGTTGCTGCTGAACGGCAAACCCCTGCTGATCCGTGGCGCCAACCGCCACGAACATCATCCTGAAAACGGTCAGGTGATGGACGAAGAGACCATGGTGCAGGACATTCTGCTGATGAAGCAGAATAACTTTAACGCCGTGCGCTGCGCCCATTACCCGAATCATCCGCTGTGGTATACCCTGTGCGACCGCTACGGCCTGTATGTGGTGGATGAAGCCAATATCGAAACCCACGGTATGGTGCCGATGAATCGCCTGAGTGACGATCCGACCTGGCTGCCTGCCATGAGCCAGCGCGTCACGCGTATGGTACAGCGCGATCGTAACCACCCCAGCATTATCATCTGGTCGCTGGGCAACGAATCCGGTCACGGCGCTAACCATGACGCGCTGTACCGTTGGCTGAAATCAGAGGATCCCTCTCGCCCGGTGCAGTACGAAGGTGGTGGCGCGGATACCGCCGCCACCGACATCATCTGCCCGATGTATGCCCGCGTCGATCAGGATCAACCCTTCCCCGCCGTCCCGAAATGGTCGATCAAAAAATGGCTGTCGATGCCCGGCGAACAGCGTCCGCTGATCCTCTGCGAATACGCCCACGCGATGGGCAACAGCCTCGGCGGCTTCGCCAAATACTGGCAGGCGTTTCGTCAGTATCCGCGCCTGCAGGGTGGTTTTGTCTGGGACTGGGTCGATCAGTCATTGATCAAATACGACGCCGACGGTCAGCCCTGGTCCGCCTACGGTGGCGACTTCGGCGACACGCCCAACGATCGCCAGTTCTGTATGAATGGGCTGGTATTTGCCGATCGCACGCCGCACCCCGCGCTGTATGAAGCGAAACACGCACAGCAGTTTTTTCAGTTTTCGCGACTGCCGGGCGCAGAATGCACGATTGAAGTGACCAGCGAATACCTGTTCCGCCATAGCGATAACGAGATTCTGCACTGGACCTTGACGCAGGACGGCAACCCACTTGCGACCGGAGAAGTGGTTCTGGATATCGCCCCCCAGGGCCGCCAGGTCATCGTGCTGCCAGAGATTCCTGCGGCCAAAACGGCAGGTCAACAGTGGTTAACGGTGCGTGTCGAGCAGCCGCAGGCAACCGCCTGGTCGCAGGCCGGACATATCAGCGCCTGGCAGCAGTGGAAGC
The DNA here is from genome assembly GCF_059418505.1 of Citrobacter sp. GW821-FHT07H02. Lineage (NCBI taxonomy): Bacteria > Pseudomonadati > Pseudomonadota > Gammaproteobacteria > Enterobacterales > Enterobacteriaceae > Citrobacter > Citrobacter sp. GW821-FHT07H02. Next base: position 21,445 of record NZ_JBWKPZ010000029.1, read on the forward strand.
TGAATCAGACCCTTGATACGCAACTGCCTCCACGCGCCGACACAGCCCCGCAGCTTACCGCCAGCGAAACCGCCTTCAACATTACGGCGAACGACAAACGCTGGGAATTCTGTCGCCAGCAGGGTGTGCTGACACAGTACTGGATCAACGATGAAGCACAGTTGCTGACCCCGCTTATTGACCAGTTCACGCGGGCGCCGCTGGACAACGACATCGGGGTGAGTGAAGTCGCCCGTATCGACCCGAACGCCTGGGTTGAACGCTGGAAGGCCGCCGGTCACTACCAGTTGCACGCAGTGCTGCTGCAATGCGACGCCGACGCACTTTCCCGCGCCGTGCTGCTGACCACCACCCACGCCTGGCAATATCAGGGCGAAACGCTGTTTATCAGTCGTAAAACGTACCGTATCGACGGTCATGGTGAGATGCAGATTAGCGTGGATGTTGAGGTCGCCAGCGGTACGCCGCATCCGGCGCGTATCGGTCTGAGTTGCCAACTCGCCCAGGTCGCAGAACGGGTGAACTGGTTGGGGCTGGGGCCACACGAAAACTATCCGGATCGCCTTGCCTCCGCCTGTTTCGACCGTTGGGATCTCCCTCTAGATGAGATGTATACCCCCTACGTCTTCCCGAGTGAAAATGGTCTGCGCTGCGGGACGCGCGAGCTGAAATATGGCGCACACCGCTGGCGCGGCGACTTCCACTTCAACATCAGTCGCTACAGCCAGCAGCAATTGATGGTAACCAGCCACCGCCATTTGCTACAGCCTGAAGCCGGGACCTGGATTAATATTGATGGTTTTCATATGGGTGTCGGCGGCGATGATTCCTGGAGTCCTTCCGTCTCGCCGGAATTCCAGCTTAGCGCCGGGCACTATCATTATCGGGTGAGCTGGGGTTAACAGATTGTCGGATGGTCTGTAGGCCCGGTAAGCGAAGCGCCACCGGGCACCAGAACTACTCCTCAATCGCCTGACGGATCTGATCGAGCGACGCAGGATCGTCAATGGTCGTTAGATCGCCCGGATCGCGCCCTTCGCAAATGGCCTGGATCGTACGCCTGAGCATCTTCCCGGATCGCGTCTTCGGCAACTGAGAAACAAACCAGACGTGTGCCGGACGACCAAAATTGCCGATCTGACTGTCCACCAGCGCCATGATCGCTTTCTCTTCGCTGTGCGCCACATCGCGGTCTTCCAGACTGTCGCTCAGTTTGGGAATAACAAACGCGACCGCCACTTGCCCCTTCAGCGCATCTTTCACCCCTACCACCGCCACTTCCGCCACGTTCGGGTAGCTGGAGATACTCTCCTCGATTTCACGGGTGCCCAGACGGTGTCCGGCGACATTAATCACATCGTCCGTTCGTCCGAGGATAAAGTAATAGCCGTCAGCATCGCGGATCCCCCAGTCAAAGGTGGCGTAGACTGGGCGGGAGAACAGCGACCAGTAGGTGTCCACAAAACGCCTGTCATCGCCCCAGATGGTCTGAATACACCCCGGCGGCAGCGGTCCCTCAATCACCAGCATTCCCTTTTCGTTGACACCGCACGGTTCGCCGGTCACTTCATTGAGCAACTGTACGTTGTAGCCATACATCGGCACGCCGGGACTGCCGAGCCGCGAGGGACGGTCGTCCAGTCCGCGGGCAAGCGCCATAATCGGCCAGCCGGACTCCGTCTGCCAGTAATTGTCGACAACCGGTACGCCTAACGTTTCCGTCACCCAACTGGCAGTAGGCTCGTCCAACGGTTCACCTGCCAGGTAGAGCACTTCCAGCGAGGAGAGGTCGTGGTTGCGAATCTGCGCGGTCGGGAATTTCTTCAGCACACGGATGGCGGTCGGTGCGGAGAACATCCGGCTAACCTGATATTTTTCGACGATTTTCCACCATACGCCGCAGTCCGGATACGTCGGCAACCCTTCATAAACAATGGTCGCCATCCCCGCCAGCAGCGGTGCATAAACAATGTAGGAGTGCCCAACCACCCAGCCGATATCCGACGCGCAAAAGAAGACGCCGCCCGCTTTACCGCCAAAAATGGTGTCCATGCTGGTCGCCAGCGCCACCGCATAGCCCCCGACGTCACGTTGCACCCCTTTCGGTTTTCCGGTGGTTCCCGAGGTATACAGAATGCAGGAGGTTTCGTTCGATTCCAGCCAGGCGACAGGCACCTTCGCGCCGAGATGCTGCTGGCGTAGCGTCGCAAAATCACGATCGCGCCCCGGCACGCGTGCCATTTTCGCCAGCCCGCGATCCACCAGCAGGACATGGCGTGGCTGATGCTCTGCCTGAGCGATGGCCTCATCCAGCAGCTTTTTATACGGCAGGATTTTACCGCCCCGCGCCCCGGCATCGGCCGAGACAATCAGCACCGGTTTGGCATCGTCAATGCGCGCCGCCACGCTGTGCGAAGCGAAGCCGCCGAACACCACCGAGTGAATCGCGCCAATACGCGCGCAGGCCAGCAACATAATGTGCGCCTCGGCAATCATCGGCATATACACCAACACCCGATCGCCACGCTGTACGCCAAGCGACTGTAGCATCGACGCCACCACATTCACTTCGTCATACAACTGGCTGAAGGTGTACGTACGCTCTTCTTCGGTTTCTGATGAGACGGCAATCAGCGCCAGCGCGTTGGGTTGCTTAGCCACCCAACGGTCAATGGCGTTATGGCACAGATTGGTCGTGCCGCCGCAAAACCAGCGGGCAAACGGCGGATTGCTGTGGTCCAGCACCTGAGTAAAAGGCTGCTGCCAGTCAATACGCTGGGCCTGTTCGGCCCAGAATGATTCAGGTTGTTCGATAGAACGATGATAAAACTCGCTAAAAGACATAATGCTCTCCTGTTGAACTTACGCCTTACTGCTCGTTGTTAGATCACGTACAGATCCAAATACTCATTAACGGGCATCTGCTCCAGGCGAGTTCTGTCCAGGGAAACCTCCAGGATGCGCTGCTGCTGACGGGTCGGGAACTGACGCGCCAGGTTGATTTTGAATTTATCGACCAGTTTTGGCATGCCGTCTTTACGACGACGCGCGTGACCGATCGGGTACTCCACCACCACCTCTTCAAAGCGTGAGCCGTCGGTAAATTCAAGGGTGATCGCGTTGGCGATAGCGCGTTTTTGCGGATCGTGATAGTCGGTGGTAAAAGCCGGATCTTCAAAGCAGTTGATCTTCTCGCGCAGTGCGTCGATGCGTTTATCCTGGGCCACGCCGTCTTCATAGTCTGCCGCCGTTAAGCGTCCGAACAGCAGCGGGATAGCCACCATGTACTGGATACAGTGGTCACGGTCAGCCGGGTTATTCAACGGCCCTTTTTTGTCGATAATGCGAATACAGGCTTCATGAGTACGGATGGTCACCTTCTCGATGTCCGCCGCGGTTTTACCGGCGGCCTGCATTTGCGCATGGAGGGTCATTGCCGCTTCTACTGCTGTCTGCGAGTGGAATTCCGCCGGGAAGGAGATCTTAAACAGCACGTTCTCCATCACGTAAGAGCCGTACGGACGCTGGAAGCGGAACGACTCGCCATTGAAGGAGACATCGTAAAAGCCCCAGGTTTTTGCCGTCAGCGCCGATGGATAACCCATCTCACCGGTTTTCGCCATCAGCGCCAGACGTACCGCGCGAGACGTGGCATCCCCTGCCGCCCACGATTTACGCGTGCCGGTGTTCGGCGCATGGCGATAGGTGCGCAGCGATTGGCCGTCAACCCACGCCAGTGACACCGCATTGAGGATCTCATCGCGGGTCAGCCCCAGCATTTCGGCAACCACCGCGGTAGAGGCCACTTTCACCAGCAGTACGTGATCCAGCCCGACGCGGTTGAAGGAGTTTTCCAGCGCAATACAGCCCTGAATTTCATGAGCTTTGATCATGCCGGTCAGCACTTGCTTCATGGTCAACGGCGCTTTTCCGGCGGCGACCGCGTTACGCGAGAGCCAGTCTGCCGTCGCCAGAATGCCGCCGAGGTTGTCGGAAGGATGGCCCCACTCCGCCGCCAGCCAGGTATCGTTAAAGTCGAGCCAGCGGATCATCGCGCCGATGTTAAAGGCGGCCTGTACCGGATCGAGCTGAAATTGGGTGCCCGGCACGCGTACGCCGTTGGGCACCACCGTGCCCGGGACCACTGGCCCCAGCAGTTTCTTACAGGCCGGATATTCCAGCGCTTCCAGACCACAGCCTAATGTGTCGAGCAGACAGTAATGCGCGGTGTCATACGCCACCTTTGAGGTGATCTCGTAATTCATTACGTAATCAACGATATCAACGATTTCACGGTCAAATTCGGGACGGACGTTCGAAATATGTGCGGACATAGGGTACATTTCCTTTTTACCCTTCGTCTTTCAAGCTGCATCTGCCTTGGCTTCCTCGCTCACCCCAGTCACTTACTTGTGTAAGCTCCTGGGGATTCGCTGCGTCGCCGCCTTGATGCAACTCGAAATCCATTGGGTAACTATTTAGAGGTTATTAATTAATTGCGTTCATTCAGTGGAACAAATTCGCGATCTTCCGGGCCGGTATAATTGGCGGAAGGACGGATAATTTTATTATCCTGGCGCTGTTCGATGATGTGCGCCGCCCAGCCGGTGACGCGGGCAATCACAAACAGCGGCGTAAACATTTCGGTCGGGACGCCCATCATGTTGTAGGAGACCGCCGAGAACCAGTCGAGATTCGGGAACATCTTTTTCGTTTCCCACATCACCTCTTCCAGACGGTCGGCGATGTTGTACATCTTCAGCGACCCGCCTTCCTGAGAAAGCTGCTTTGCCACCTTCTTGATCACCTGATGACGCGGATCGGCGATGGTGTAGACCGGATGACCGAAACCAATCACCACCTCTTTATTTTCCACGCGCTTGCGGATATCGGCCTCGGCTTCGTCCGGAGTTTCATAGCGCTGTTGAATTTCCAGCGACACTTCGTTCGCGCCGCCGTGTTTCGGGCCACGCAGTGCGCCAATCGCGCCGATAATCGCCGAATAGACGTCGGAGCCCGTTCCTGAAATCACCCGGCTGGTAAAGGTGGAGGCGTTAAATTCATGCTCGGCATACAGCACCAGCGAGATGTGCATCGCCTTTTCCCAGCTTTTCGACGGTTTCTCACCGTGCAGCAGATGCAGAAAATGCCCGCCAACCGAGTCGTCGTCGGTTTCCGGCTGGATACGTTCGCCGTTGTGACTGTAGTGATACCAGTAAAGAAGGATGGAACTGAGCGAGGCCAGCAGCTTATCGGCGATGTCGCGAGCGCCAGAGACGGTGTGCCCCTCTTTTTCCGGCAGCGTACAGCCCAATGCGGAAACGCCCGTGCGCATAACGTCCATCGGGTGCGACGCCGCAGGCAGCGCTTCCAGCACGGTACGCACATTGGCAGGTAATCCGCGCAGCGCTTTTAATTTGATTTTATACGCCTGGAGTTCATCGCGGGTCGGCAGCTTGCCGTGAATCAGCAAATGCGCCACTTCTTCAAATTCGCAATGCTGGGCCAGATCGAGAATATCGTAGCCGCGATAGTGCAAATCATTACCGCTCTTGCCGACGGTGCACAGCGCGGTATTTCCCGCCGCGACGCCAGAAAGGGCCACTGATTTTTTCGGTTTAATGACATGGGTATTATTTTGCAGGATCGTCGTGTCGCTCATAGTGTCCTCGTCATTGTTTTAATGTGTAAGGTACAAATTCATCTTGTCGACCGGATAAACGCAGTGCCATCCGGCATTGCCAGATGGCGGCTGCGCTTTATCAGGCCTACGAATTACGTTTGGCAAACAGCGCGTCGAGCTTCTCTTCGTACTGGTAGTAATTGATGCTCTCGTACAGTTCATTGCGCGTTTGCATGGTGTCGATAACGTTCTTTTGCGTCCCTTCCTGGCGCAGCACGTTATAGACGCGCTCAGCGGCGCGGTTCATTGCGCGAAACGCAGACAACGGATAGAGCGCCATGGCGACGTTGGCGCTGCGCAGTTCATCAGTGGTAAACAGCGGCGTCGCGCCGAACTCGGTGATGTTAGCGAGGATAGGAACCTGTACCGCGTCGGCAAACTGGCGATACATTGAAAGCTCGGTGATCGCCTCCGGGAACACCATGTCGGCCCCGGCTTCAACGTACGCCCGGGCACGGTCGATAGCCGCATCCAGCCCTTCGACCGCCAGCGCATCGGTACGCGCCATGATGACAAAATCGGGATCGGTGCGGGCATCGACCGCCGCCCGGATCCTGTCCACCATCTCCTCTTTCGAGACAATGGCTTTATTGGGGCGATGACCACAACGCTTGGCACCGACCTGATCTTCAATATGCAGAGCAGCGGCACCGGCTTTGATCATCGATTTCACCGTACGCGCAACGCTGAACGCTGAAGAGCCAAAACCGATATCGGCATCCACCAGCAGCGGCAGCGGGCAGACGTCGGTGATACGGCGAATGTCGGTCAGCACATCATCCAGCGTGGAGATCCCCAGATCCGGCAGTCCCAACGAACCGGCCGCGACACCGCCGCCAGAGAGATAAATCGCCTGATATCCGGCGCGCTGGGCCAGAAGAGCGTGATTTGCGTTGATGGTGCCGACAATCTGCAATGGGTTTTCTTTGGTGAGCGCGGCGCGAAACGCCTGCCCCGGTGAATGTAGAGACATATCCCGTCCTTTTTGTTATCAGCTTGTTACTTTAGTTGATTCACATAAAGCAAGGGCTATGCCAACGCAGGTGGGATGACAGTCACTCTGTTTTTATTTGTTTTAAAACAATGAATTATCTGTTTGAGTGATATTCGAAGTGAAAAAATGCGTGCCAGTTAACGTTTCATGAAACGTGCGCTGCTGTTTCATTGCAACATTTATGAAACAAGACTAAACCCAATACTCTGTTCCTTCATTTTTTTGGGCGACTATGGCGGATACGCACCTTCCACCGCGGGTAAATGATGATAAGCCGGTGATCTGGACGGTCTCGGTGACACGGCTGTTCGAGCTGTTTCGCGACATCAGTCTCGAGTTCGATCACCAGGCGACCATCACCCCCATCCAGCTCGGCTTTGAAAAAGCCGTGACCTATATCCGCAAGAAGCTGGCCAGCGAACGCTGCGATGCAATTATCGCCGCGGGATCGAATGGCGCGTATTTGAAAAGTCGACTGTCCATTCCCGTGATCCTGATTAAACCCAGCGGCTTCGATGTCTTACAGGCGCTGGCGAAAGCAGGCAAGCTCACCTCTTCGATCGGCGTGGTGACCTATCAGGAGACGCTGCCAGCCCTGATGGCGTTCCAAAAAACCTTTAAGCTGCGCCTCGATCAACGCAGCTATATCACCGAAGAAGACGCGCGCGGGCAAATTAATGAACTGAAGGCGAACGGCACTGAAGCCGTGGTCGGCGCGGGACTGATCACCGATCTGGCAGAAGAAGCGGGCATGACGGGGATCTTTATTTATTCGGCCGCCACCGTGCGTCAGGCCTTTAGCGACGCGCTGGATATGACCCGTCTGACGCGGCGACAACACCGCCCGTACGCCTCTGAAAACGGGTTGCGCACCCGTTATGATTTGGGCGATATGCGCGGCCATTCGCTGCAAATGGAGCAGGTTCGACACACGATCATGCTCTACGCCCGTTCCCGCGCGCCCGTCCTGATTCAGGGAGAAACGGGCACCGGAAAAGAGCTGGCAGCCCAGGCCATTCATCGCGAATATTTTACCCGTCAGGGCGGTCGCAGCGGCAGGCGCTCCCCGCCTTTTGTCGCCGTCAATTGCGGGGCGATTGCCGAATCCTTACTCGAAGCGGAGTTGTTTGGTTACGAAGAGGGAGCCTTTACCGGTTCACGACGCGGAGGACGTGCCGGACTGTTTGAAATCGCCCACGGCGGGACGCTGTTTCTGGATGAGATAGGCGAGATGCCCCTGCCGCTACAGACCCGGCTATTGCGCGTACTGGAAGAAAAAGAGGTGACGCGCGTCGGCGGGCACCAGCCTATCCCGGTGGATGTGCGGGTGATTAGCGCCACCCACTGCAACCTGGAACAGCAGATGAAACAGGGACAATTTCGTACCGATCTGTTTTATCGTCTCAGCATTTTGCGCCTGACGCTGCCCGCGCTACGTGAGCGCCACCCCGACATTGTGCCGCTGGCGGAAGGATTTTTAAAACAGTCTCTGGCCGCATTAGAGGCGCCGTTTAGCGAATCGGTACGCGAAGGCTTACAGCAAAGCCAGGCGGTCCTGCTGCGATATGGCTGGCCAGGAAATATTCGTGAGTTGCGCAATATGATGGAACGTCTGGCGCTTTTCTTAAGCGTTGAGCCGCAACCTGCGCTCGACGTCCATTTTCTACAGCGACTGTTACCGGAACTGACTGCCACAGACGAAGCGACCCCAGCCCCCACATCACTCACGGCTCAGGAGGTTCTCGCACAGTTTAACGGGGATAAAACCGCAGCAGCGCGGTATCTGGGTGTGAGCAGAACAACATTCTGGCGGCGATTAAAAGAATAACCCGCCAGTGGAACCGGCGGGTTTTGTATATCAGTGAAGCGCGTTATTTCTTTTTATAAATATTGGCGGTGCCATGGATTTTATTATCCGTCTGACCTGATGTGAGTACGACAACATCGGCACCTTGTTCATCAGCTTTCTTCAGGAGGTCTTCTTTCGCATCAGAAGTAGAGACTTCGTTGCTCGTAGAAATGGTACCCACTTTGGTATACTGTGATTCTACTTTTTCAAACTCGACTTTGGTCATCAACTCTGCTGCATACGCATTTGAAACCACTAACGCCAACGCCCCAATCAATACCTTATATCCTGTCTTCATATAAAAACTCCCATTTTTTGTTATTACGCTATCATCACACATGAATGTTACAGCACCCTACAAGGATGATTAATAAGTAGTTCATGTCCTACAAAAAATCCAGCGCGAAAAGCAGTATAAATTGATTTTGCGTGGCGGCAGCGACAACACCGCCTGCGCCAACGCCTGCCGGGCTAACGCCACCGCCAGAATCCGGATGACTTACAGCATGTTGAGACCAATATCACCCTGCGCTTCAGTGACGGGCGGCAGCCATGCAACATCGGCATTCAGAATAATACAAACTCCGCCATAATATATTTGCAATTCTCTTAAAGAAGAGACCTATTATCTTAACTCTACGCTATTATGTAATTTTATTATTATCAGCAAAACACAGAAACGGTGCTGGCGATATTATTTTATATTTTAAACACTCAAAAAAAACACCTGATATAAAAATCAATAGACCACCATTATCTGTTTATCTACACACAGAATAAACGCCAGCCTTTTCTGATACAGAAAATACAGAAAGCGGTAAGGATCTTTTCAGCAGCTTCAACGTCGGGTGACGATCTGCAACCGTCATTCTTCCTGTCAGAATAACCTCACTTGTTTGTGATCCCTCTCTCACTCGCGCCGTTTTGCTACCAATAAGATGATGTTAATTCACCCATTATTCGGAAGTGTTGCCTATGGATCCCATCCACGCCGTTGTGCTCACCGTGAGCTTGTTCGTGTTAACGTTTTTTAACCCTGGTGCGAATCTCTTTGTGGTGGTGCAAACCAGTCTGGCATCCGGTCGGCGGGCTGGCGTATTGACCGGTCTGGGTGTGGCGTTGGGAGATGCGTTTTATTCCGGTCTTGGGTTATTCGGCATGGCAACATTGATTACCCAATGCGAGGGGATCTTTTCGATTATCAAAATCGTGGGCGGAGCCTACCTGCTGTGGTTTGCCTGGAACAGTATTCGCCACCAGGCGACGCCGCAAATGTCCGCCCTTTCGCAACCGATTTCCGCCCCGTGGTATGTGTTTTTTCGCCGTGGGCTAATCACCGATCTCTCCAATCCACAAACCGTATTATTTTTTATCAGTATTTTTTCGGTGACGCTGAGCGCAGAAACACCGACATGGGCCAGGCTGATGGCCTGGGCTGGCATTGTGCTCTCTTCCGTTATCTGGCGAATTTTCCTCAGTCAGGCTTTTTCTCTGCCAGCGGTTCGTCGCGGTTATGCGCGGGTCAATCGCGTCGCCAGCCGCGTTATCGGCACCATTATTGGCGCTTTCGCCCTGAAACTCATTTACGAAGGCGTCACCCACCGGTGATGCCTAAGCTTCTCTCTGCTCAGAACTGATAGCTATAGTTGACGCTCGCAAACCAGAGGTAGGGATGGTCATAACTCCCGGATAATGCCTCTGGTGATTTCACTTTTGACGATTGCATATGCAGATACGATACGGCAAAACCCACATTGCTCGCCGGGGTTATCTGATACTGAGCACCGGTCGCAAATCGCCATTCATCACCGGTCGGCAATGACAGCGCCACATCGCTTTGCGAATTATACACCGTACTGTCGAATGCAACGCCCGCATTCAGCCGCCACTGCTCGGTTGGGCGGTACTGCACGCCTAACGCTGTATGCCAGGAGTCTTTCAGGCGATTCTGCTGTTGACTCTCCTGCCCGGCAATCGTGACCTGCGGACTACCAAACTGGCTCCAGTCTTGCCAGCCAAGATCGCCCATCACGGACCAGTGTTGGTTAATGTCATGCACCAGACTGAACATAATCTGCTGCGGCGCCCGAACCTGCGCCGAAATAGGCAGATCGTATTCAACATTGGGTAAATTCGGGAAGCGTGCTTTGCCGTTGATGTTAAAGTCGTAATCGGTTTTGCTCGTCCAGGTGATGCCCGCCCGCGTGCTGTCTGTCAGATCCATCAGTAACCCCAGGCGATAGCTCATCGCCCAGTCGTGATCATTCTCTTTTTCATCATCACCATTAACATTACGGGTTAATGATAAATAGCCATAGTTTGCATTGGCAGAAGCGCCAATCGACAGCCTGTCATTTAATTTATAGGCCACGGAAGGACTCAGCGTCATTGCCACCATGGTGCTTTTTTTGATCAAACGATCGCCCGCCCAATCACCAAAATCAATTCCCAGCCCATAGTTTCCGTATAATCCAATTCCGGCGTATAGCCTGTCATTTATTTTTTGAGAATAGAAAGAACTGGCGCCCGGAAAAATATTCATCACATTACCCGGACTTTCTTTACTGGAATCATCGAGGTGATACGGAATATCACCATCCATCACCTGCAATCCCCCGGTAAACATATGATCGGGTAAACGGGTCATACCCGCCGGATTGGTGACAATGGTCGAGGCATCCTGTGCCCTGGCGGCCTGTCCTGCCCCTGCCAGCGCGGTATCTTCGGTCCCAATTTCATAGAAATACAACGCGCTCGCATGGGAAAGCGAAGAAAAGAGCAAACCGGTACACACCAGAGTTATTTTTTTCATTAATTACCTGCTGAAATTATTTTCATTGTCTGTTTTATTCACCAGAAAAATCACGATGGGGAAAATAGTTCCAAGAAAAGCGTATTTATCCCATTCATAGAATAGACCTGATTTCAAAAAACGATGATGCCCAAAACAGCCAAAAGCCGTTTTGGGCGCATCAGTCAGGGAGTCACGATATTAAACCAGAAGTCGAACGAATCCATAAAACTCAGCATTTCGTCAAACTTCGCTGCATTACCGGTAATCGTCACGCTACCGTTATCCTGCGCCTGTTTTAGCGTCTCTTCTTTCAGGATAATTTTATTCAGCGTTGCACGATTGAGGGTAATCGTCGCATCGGCATGGCTGGACTGCTCATTGGCGGTATGGTTCAGCACACCGTTCTCAAGCTCCAGTTTGTAGATACCGCCATCCTTACCCAGATCAACATTGAAAATGGCTTTTGCATTAGCCGCTTTTTCACCGTTGAGATGCACGCCAAGATAATCAAAGAACATTTCCGGGCTCATGGCGCGTACGGTGTCCGGGCTGGCAGTGTTCGGGGTCGGGCCTTTCACCACGCCATTACGCAGCTCCTGTGCGCCGGTCAGGTAGAAGTTACGCCACGGGCCGGACTCGGCCTGATAGCCCAGTTGCTCCAGCGCATCCGCCTCCAGATTACGCGCCGTGGCATTCTGCGGGTCGGCAAACACCACGTTACTCACGACCTGCGCCACCCAGCGATAATTCCCCTGCGTGTAATCCTCTTTGGCCTTCTTCAGGATCTGATCCGGTCCCCCCATGTAATCAACATATTTCTTCGCTGCCTCAACGGGAGGAAGTTCATCCAACGATGCCGGATTACCATTAAACCAGCCGAGATAGAGCACGTAGGTGGCTTTCACATCATGGCTAACCGAACCGTAGTAGCCGCGGCTTGCCCAGGAGTTCGCCAGCCCTTCCGGCAGTTTGAAGTTGGCGGCAATCTCATCGCGGGTCAGCCCTTTGTTCGCCATACGCAGCGTCTGGTCGTTGATATAACGATACATATCTCGCTGGCTTTTCATTAACTTAACAACATTCTCGTTACCCCAGGTCGGCCAGTGGTGCTGCGCCATAATGATCTGCGCTTTGTCACCCCAACGTTCAATGGCGGCATTAATGTATTTCGACCAGGCCAGCGGATCGCGGATTTTTGCCCCACGCAGTGAATACGTATTGTGCAGGGTATGGGTCACATCCTCTGCGGCTTCAATCATTTGCTTCTCTTCGACATACCACAGCATTTCAGAAGGCGCTTCGGAACCGGGTGCCATCATAAAGTCATAGGTCAGCCCATCAATGACCTCTTTCTGGCCGTCTTTCTCAATGATGTTGGTGGGTTCAATAAGCGTCACCGTACCGGCAGAGGTGGTGGTCCCCAGCCCGGCGCCGACCTGGCCTTTTTCATTGGATTTCAACAAATTGCCGTACATATAGCTGGCGCGACGGCTCATCACATTACCGGCCATAATGTTCTCCGAAACCGCCTCTTTCATAAATCCAGCTGGCGCATACACTTTCACTTTACCGGACTTCACATCGGCTTCATCCACCACGCCGCGCACGCCGCCATAGTGGTCAACGTGGCTGTGGGTATAAATCACGGCAACCACCGGTCTCTTGCCACGGTTTTTGTAATAGAGATCGATACCGACCTTTGCGGTTTCCGCAGAAACCAGCGGGTCGACAACGGTAATCCCCTCTTTCCCTTCGATAATGGTCATATTTGACAGATCCAGATTACGGATCTGATATACCCCATCGGTCACTTCAAACAGGCCGCTGATATTAATCAACTGAGCCTGACGCCAGAGGCTTGGATTAACGGTATCAGGCGATTTTTGCCCTTCTTTAATAAAGGCATATTGCTGCGGATTCCAGACAACATTGCCTTTTTCGCCTTTAATCACATCCTGAGGCAACGGTGCAATAAACCCTTTATGTGCATTCGAGAAGTCGGTGTTATCTGAAAATGGCAGTTGGTGATAAAGTGCTTCATTTGCGGCTTTCGTGGACGGCGTGGCCTCCTTCGGCGCGTCATTTGCCATCACCGGTGATGAGATAACCGCCGTCGATAACACACCGGCCATCGCCATATATCCAACAATTTTATTCAGCTTCATAATTGCCTCTTTGCTAGCGTAGTGTTGCCAGGCAAATATTTAAGTGGAGATTCCAAACGAGCCGTAACGCGCTAAAGAGTAAACAGCCCAATAACATTAAATATTTTCGACAACGTTCAACGCTTATGTCGTAGTGTAGATAACTGAAATCAGGTTATCACTTAGCCCGTTATTTGACACAACCCAACTTGTTTAATTTTAAACATTCAGCGGACATAATTTAAAATTAAACAAATATCTTCTCGCCAGGCAAAAAGCGAACAGGATAATTGCTTTCAAGTTATTTACCAGGAGCGTTATATTTTTATGAAGATCCGTATTTCTCCTCTTTTACTCAGTCTGTGCATGCTCACCGCATGTAGCACTCACTCGCCTGACACCGTGCAACAATTAAATAGCCTGACCGTTCCCGTGGTTGCGCCAGACACCGTGCAGGCGCAGGTAACCACAGCCACGTTGCGACCGCTACACCAGCAAAATCAACAAAAAATAAGCACGTTAACGGCAAACCTTAAACAGACGTATCTGCAACGGAGCACCAGGAAAGATATTTTTGACACCCACAGCGAGACAGCGCGGGTTTATGCCGCACTGACGAAACTGGAGCAATTAGGCAATATGAACGACAACTATCTGACGCAGCATAATGTGCAAGGGTTGCAGGAAATTTCGATGACACTCCAGTCAGTGTCATAACCCAATTGACGGTTAAAACCCGACACATTCGGTATCGGGTTTTACGATTACGGCCTCTCGCATTATTGACCGAAACGGTACGTCAGACCAACATTCAGGGAACTGACATCGCTGCTGACGCCAATCTGATTCGCATTCCCGACATTGCTCACCCACTGATATTCTAAGCGACCGGCCAGGTTTTGATTGAAAGCATATTCCGTCCCTACCGCAACTAACGGACGCACGCCAGTATCAAAGCGATTTTTACCACTGATATCGGATTCCGCACGGTAACCCATCGCCCCCGCCCGACCATAAATATCCCAGTTATCATTCAGACCATAACTGGCTTTTAATGACAACTGCAGCCCCTGACTCTTCATTTTAGCGCCCGAAGCCCCATGATGGCCTTCGACGCCCATATTCCCCAAATAGTCATATCCCCCTTCTACCGCCAGCCACGGGGTAATCTGATAACCGGTATACACTCCGCCACCCACATTATCATGATTAAAATCGAAATCCGTTGATGAGTTATTTCCCCCGTTTTTACTGCTGCTGGTATCAAAATAGTGCGACCAGCCAAATTTACCCCCGGCATACCAGGTTCCGGTGTCCGCAGCGGCAAATGCGGTTGATGCTGTAACCGCGTTAACAATAATTAAAGCGACAAGCGTCTTTTTCATAATTATCCCATTATTCACGTGTTGCAATCTATACGATCGCGTGCATTTGTATAAAAACGCAGAAAATATAAATAAAAACACGCAGAGGGGTAATCTTAAATTTATTTATTTTTGGACAAAATAATTAACGGGCGAGATAACGCGTTGAGAATAATGACATTCCTGTAACCACTAAGAAATTAAAACCGTTCGGGCAACTCTGTCAGCTCCGTCAAATAACCACCCCGTTTAAACGCTATGTAGCCCCCCTGCTTTAATGCAGAAAGCACATTCAATACACTACTGCGAGAAAGGTGGGTTCTCTCCTGAATATACTCGAGGATCGAGGTTCTCATTCGGGTCTCCTCCGGCAGTAAAATCATCTCCTGCAAGTGGCTACGAATAACGGAATAGGTGCCTTGCTGCACAATCAACGCATCCCGATAAAACAGATACGCAGAGTGATACGAGAGCAGCGCTGCGACGTCCTCCCATAATCCTTCCCGACGAAACACCTCAGCAGCCTTTTGCGAATCAACCCGCAGGATTGTTGAATCCTTCTCGGCGCGTAAAATATGCCCCCGAACAGGCTGAATCATCTCAGCAAGCCCAAAAAGATGAGGGTCATACAGCGTGGCGATCAGAAGCCCATCCGAGGCCCGCAATATTGAAAGTTCGCCTTCGATGAACAGATAGAGCTGTGACTGGCCCTGATAATCCCACGTAATCCTCTTGCGCGGTATCACCTTCATTTTTTCTGCCAACGGTTTCAGTACCGCGGTTAAACGCTCAATACTCTGATCGGGTTGTACAGGAGGATGAATATGCATACGAATACCAGACCGTCTACGCCAGGATGAGTTGTAAACTATATATCTTAACGTTAAAAAAACACAAACGGATATTAAACAGACTATTTTCGTTAAGGGAATAATACCTGGCAATGCAATTTGCGTTTATTTTTAAATAATCACTGATACGGCGTGCCATGAACGGCTTCTGCTCAGCGACTGTACGCTTGCTGTGCCATAATTTCAGTGAAGTGCATAAGCGATAGACAATGAGTGCTTCAGCGCGCCCTGGCCTCACTCTTTAGCTTGACCATCGCACTGAAATTCCTCGTAATATCCACCCAACTCTTTAATGGTATTTACATTCGGCGGAAAGATGGAACAGGTAGAACCCGGTAACGACAAATTACTCCTTACAGAATGGCAAACGTTGCTACACCAAACCTCCCCTGAGGTTCACGAGATTTTGACCTCGTTAACCGACGAGGAGATTCGTCATCTGGTTACCGTCTTTTATGACTATATGCTTTCACACGCCGAGAGCGCGCTGTTCCTCAATACCGAGCAGGTGGCAACCCGACTCAGCCACAGTATGTTTCACTGGTTACGCAGCGTGTTAGGAAGCGCGCAGGAAGATCTCCACCAACTGCTGGCTAAACAGCGCGATATTGGCGTCGTTCATGCCCGCATCGGCCTGCCGATAGACCTGGTCGCCCGTGGCGCGCGTAGATTGAAAGATGAGCTGTATCGCCTGCTGAAGGCGAAATCCGTTTACCCGACGACCGTGCTCAGCGATGCGATCTGCTTTAGCAGTCTGGCAATGGACACGGCGATAGAGGCAATGACCGTCTCGTATTCCCCCAATTACCAGAACTCAATGAACACGCAGGAACAGTATCGCCTGTTGACGATTTACGATGATGTCAACGTAGAGCGGGAACGCCAGATCCGCTCCCTGACGGACTGGGAAAATCAGTTTATCTACAATATCGCCACCGGCTTGCCTGTCGAAGAGCTGATCTTTTTGTCGAAATCTGACTTTGGTATGTGGCTATCGCATAAGGGAAAACACATTCTCGGTAACGGAAAATTGCTTTCCGGGATGGAGCAGTTGATACAGCAGATCGACGGCAACCTGACTCAGGTATTACTGAATGGCCAACAGCCTTCAGCAGACGAACGGATGAGTTTGCTCCAGGAGATTCGCCAGTTATCCGCGCAAATCCACTTTCTCCTGTCTTCCATGTTTGAAGAGTTGGTGAAACAAGAGAACGGCAAAGATTCGCTGACGCAGTTGCTTAACCGCCGCTTTATTCCCACCATTATGCGCCGTGAAATTTCCCTTGCGCTGCATTCGCGTAAACCGTTCGTATTGGCCATGCTCGACATTGATTATTTCAAGCAGATCAACGATCGCTACGGGCATAATGCCGGAGACACCACGCTGAAAAATGTCGCCGCGGTCATTTATGAACATATCCGCAGCAGCGATTACGTTTTCCGCTACGGCGGCGAAGAGTTTATGGTACTGCTTGTCGAATCCGAGGTGTCGCAGGCGAGCATCATTCTGGAAACGCTGCGGACAAAAATTGCCGCTTTACGGATTTCGGCATCACCGGTGGAAACCTTCTCGGTCACCACCAGCATCGGCATCGCCGAGTACGATTATCACCCGGACTACAAACAGCTGATCGAGAAGGCAGACCAGGCGCTCTATCTCGCCAAGAGCAACGGACGAAATCGCGTGGAAATTTATCGCCGCTAACCCCTTTATGCCTCTGACTTTTCGGGCGGCATTGCGGGTGAAGCATACCAATTGTCCTTCGCCACCATCACCGCCCCTTTCGGTTGCATAACAAAGTTCGGCGACATGATTTGCACATTGAATTCGTTGAAAACGTCCTGAATATTGCTATGCAAGGCATCGCGGGCAGCCGCCAGCGACGTATCGGGCTGCAGACGAACCTGTAGCTCATAAGAGATGTACCAGTCCATCAGACTGAGCTGGCGCACCAACGGCGGCTGCGTATGATCGATGCCCTGGGCGCGGTTGGCCGCCAGCTCAAGCATGGCATGCACCTGACGCCAGGGGGTGTCATAACCGATAGTGACGCCCACAGTTAAATTGACGCCGCCGTCCGGATTTTGCGCGCTGAGATTGGTAATTTTGCCACTGACCACCACCGCATTGGGAACCGTGACGACGTAGTTTTCCCGGGTAATAATCTTGGTAGCCAGCATACCGATTTCACTGACCAGCCCTTCGTTGTCGGCAATACGGATCACATCACCTTTGCGCAGCGCACGTGAATAGATGAGTACCAGCCCGCTCATGGCGTGATTCATCACCCCCGCAGAACCGAGTGTGAGCATCAAACCGAAAAAGACGCTAATGCCTTTAAACGCCAGTGAATTCGCGCCGGGAAGAAAAGGATACGCCGCCGAAAGCGCAAACAGCCACACCACCACGGAGATAAGCTTACGGGTCGCGCCAACCGTTTCAGGGTGAATGCCCGGCAACGTCAACCGCCCGGCTTCCACTTGATTAAGGATCACTTTGAGCAGTTTTAAAATCAGCGCGGTGATGGCAAAAATGAGCAGGACAATCATTAGTCCTGGTAATGCGGAGACAATCGACAGCGCGATTTCCCTGACCACCCGCACTGACCAGTCTCCCAGCGATTCCCCCCACACCCGGGTCCATGGAAACAGGCTGAATACCCAGCTTAGCCAGACATAGAACGCCATAATACCGAGCAAAATCATCCACAACGCATATAATCGGGTTTCAATCGCACCAACGAAACGCCGCCAGTTTTGCGGGACCCAACTGCGGTTTTCGAAAATTTTACGTCGATAATGTCGACGTACCCACCGCCAGGAGCGGTAAGCGCCATACCAGAACAGCGTGAGTCCCAGCAAACCTGCAGCGGTTTTCACAGCGGCGAGGGAAAGCCAGCCGCGGTCATACTGGTCGCGCAGCGAGGTGCGCTGGATCTCCATCCGGGCCAGTACGCGCTGTGCCGCCTGGTCGAGCGTCAGGTCGTCCCCTTCATCCAGATCCCCTTCCGCCAATAGCATGACCGGTTTACCGTTCATCACGATCAGCCGTCCCTGCTGGCGATAACGGGTGACAGGCACAATTTTCAACGGCTCGCGCACGTCGGCCTGGGTGAAATTACGCAATGTATTGTGGATACGCAGAACGCGTTCTTCTGGCGTGGTCAGGCCAAACTTCGCCTGCAACATGACAATGGGCTGATGAAAAATATACACCGTGCGCGCACGCTCTTGTTCTGTGGGCTGCTGTCGGGGTTCCGCCGCCTGGGAAGGGAGCGCCAGAATGACCATAAAACACGCCAAAATAGTGAGCAGCATCCTGTTCATCACCACCACCCAAAATGTGTAATTATCGTTATTATTCATAGAGTCAAAACCAGAGGTCGTCATTACTCTTTTTGAGCATAGACCAGCCTGGTGCTTTTTCATCTACCAACATGCGATCACCTTTCAGCGTTACCCGATTTTATGCGGCCCTTTTTCAAGGCGTACAAACCCGCAGTGATGTTTACACCTCCCTCTCCCGGCAGCATCCCCTTTATCGATTTCCCGTCGCTGATGCTTTAATCCTGATAGATTAATCAAAATGTTAAGCGAAATTTATTAAATTAAGTTTTTGTATGGATTAACTGGCTGAATGTTAACAACGGGTTATATTTAATTGCGAGGGTTACAGAATGTAACTTTAGGGATCGAACTGATATTCATCACTAAACCTAAAAAATGTGAGAATCATAATGAGACTAAAACCCATCGCCAGAGGGATTGCACTGGCAGGCTTGTTAACAACATTCATTGTTCCAGCCTATGCCGATACCGCCTCTAAGGATGCCACATCCGCCACTAAGCAAGCCAACGAACAACTCTACAACCAGCTTCCGTTCTCCGACAACACTGACTTTACCGACGCCCACAAAGGTTTTATTGCCGCCCTTCCTTCCGACATTATTCATGGCGAACAGGGGAACGTAGTCTGGAACCCACAGCAGTATGCCTTTATTAAAGAAGGGGAAAAAGCGCCTGATACGGTAAACCCAAGCCTCTGGCGTCAGTCTCAGTTGATTAACATCAGCGGCCTGTTTGAAGTCACTGACGGTGTATACCAAATCCGCAACCTTGACCTGTCGAATATGACCATTATCGAAGGGAAAGAGGGGATTACCGTCGTCGACCCGCTGGTTTCTGCGGAAACCGCAAAAGTCGGTATGGATCTCTACTTTAAAAACCGCGGAAACAAACCGGTAGTCGCTGTTATCTACACTCACAGCCACGTTGACCACTATGGCGGCGTGCGCGGTGTGGTGGATGAAGCCGATGTGAAATCCGGTAAAGTGAAAGTGTATGCGCCTGCTGGCTTTATGGAAGCCGCCGTCGCGGAAAACATTATGGCCGGTAATGTAATGAGTCGCCGTGCCAGCTATATGTACGGCAACCTGCTGAAGCCGGATGCCAAAGGCCAGGTGGGTGCGGGTCTGGGGACGACGACGTCTGCCGGTACCGTCACCCTGATTGCGCCGACCAATTTCATTGAGAAAGACGGTCAGAAGGAAGTCATTGATGGCCTGACCTATGACTTTATGCTGGCTCCGGGCTCCGAAGCGCCTTCAGAAATGCTGTGGTTTATCGAAGAGAAAAAACTCATTGAATCCGCAGAAGATGTGACCCACACCCTGCACAACACTTACTCGCTGCGCGGCGCGAAAATTCGTGAACCACTGCCGTGGTCGAAATACATCAACGCGGCAATCGTGCGCTGGGGTGATAAGGCCGAAATCATCATGGCGCAACACCACTGGCCAACGTGGGGTAACGAGAATGTCGTCAAACTGCTGAAGAGCCAGCGTGATCTCTATCGTTATATCAACGACCAGACCTTGCGTATGGCCAACGAAGGCCTGACCCGCGATGAGATTGCCGCCAACTTTAAACTGCCTGATTCACTGGCGCATACGTGGGCGAACCGTGGTTACTACGGTTCGGTCAGCCACGATGTGAAAGCCACCTACGTGCTCTATCTCGGCTGGTTTGACGGCAATCCGGCGACCCTGGACGAACTGCCGCCAGAAGAAGCAGCGAAGAAATTCGTCGAATATATGGGCGGTGCGGACGCCATCCTGCAAAAAGCGAAAACCGACTTTGACCAGGGTAACTACCGTTGGGTTGCCCAGGTGGTCAGTAAAGTGGTATTCGCTGATCCGGGTAACCAGGATGCGCGTAACCTGGAAGCGGATGCGCTGGAGCAACTGGGCTATCAGGCCGAGTCCGGCCCGTGGCGTAACTTCTACCTGACCGGCGCGCAGGAACTGCGTAATGGCGTGGTGAAAGGTCCGACCCCGAACACCGCCAGCCCGGATACCGTACGTGCGATGACCCCGGAAATGTTCTTTGATTATCTGGCGGTGCATATCAACGGTCAAAAAGCCGGTGATGCGAAATCAGTGTTCAACATCGACCTCGGTAGCGACGGCGGCAAGTACAAGCTGGAGCTGGAGAACGGCGTGCTGAACCACACCGCCAATGCCGAAGCGAAAGAGGCTGACGCAACCATTTCACTGAATCGCGACACGTTGAACAAAATTATCCTGAAAGAGGTCACGCTGAAACAGGCGCAGGATAGCGGCGACGTGAAGGTGACCGGTGATGGCGCCAAACTCGACCAGATGCTCGGCTACATGGATAAATTTGAGTTCTGGTTCAACATCGTTACGCCTTAACCTCATCAACACCCCCGCGAACAGATCACGGGGGTGTTATTTAACGATGGCTCTGTCGTATTGACCCCATGAGTTAAGGGAATGACTCCCCCCTCCTCCCGGATGCCTGAGGATAAGCGGTTGGCAGCGCGCTATTGTTCCGATTAGACTGAACGCTCCCAACGACTTAGTGAGATACTCCATTGAATAAAAACATTCTTTCATATTCACTGCCATTGCTGCTGGCTGCCGTGGCGACATCTGCCTGTGCGAAGCAACCCGCTGCGCTCCATTCTCCAGAAGCGGGCGTGCTCTGCGACCAGTATATTTGCGCTGACAGCGCGAAGGGCGTTTCCCGCGATAAGACCGAAAAGTACCTCGGTGAAAAAGCCGCAAAGAGACTGTTTTCACAGGGGGAATTTGATACGACCGAGTTTACCTTTGCCAACGGTACTTTCTGCGATGTCAAAGAACGGATATGCCGCGAAGACCGGTACTACGGCGCAGACGGAAAGCGTAGCGGCGCCATTTCAACGAAATATACCGCGCTACTTTTCGGGAAGTGAGGGTAAGCCGGCAGTTCATCTCTGCCCCACTCTGCCGGAAGCCATTCTGATTAAAGGCTCCCTTCAGACGAAAAAAACCGGCACATCACATGCCGGTTTTTTTACGGTTCAACACCACGGCTTATCAGGCGTTGGTTACCGGTTTTGGCTCTGTTTTCACCTGAGCATTTGCCAGCATACGACGCACCGGAACAATCAGTACGATCAGCACGGCGGCACAGATAAGCAGCGCAATGGAGCAACGCGCGAAGAGATCCGGCAACATATCCAGTTGGTCGGCTTTCACATGACCGCCAATCAAACCTGCCGCCAGATTACCCAGCGCACTGGCACAGAACCACAGCCCCATCATCTGACCGCGCATTCTGTCTGGCGCCAGCAGCGTCATGGTGGCAAGCCCTATCGGGCTCAGACACAGTTCACCAAGCGTCAGCATCAGGATACTCCCGACCAGCCACAGCGGCGATACGCCCGCCCCGCCGTTACTCAGGACGTTTTGCGCAGCCAGCATCATCAAACCGAAACCTGCGGCGGCACACAAAATACCGATCACGAACTTGGTAATACTGCTCGGACGCACATTGTTCTGCGCCAGCTTCGGCCATGCCCAGCTAAATACCGGCGCCAGCAGAATAATGAACAATGCGTTGATCGACTGGAACCATACGGCCGGAATTTCGAAATCGCCGATCATGCGGTTGGTATAGTCGTTAGCAAACAGGTTGAACGATGTCGGTTTCTGCTCAAAGGCAGACCAGAAGAAGGCGGCAGAAACCAGCAGAATAAAGCATACCAGCAGCCTGGCGCGCTCTTTACGGCTGAGACCAGCAAACACAAACAGATAAATGAAGTAGAGCGCGACAGAAGCCGCAATCACGTAAACCAGCATGCTGGCCACCGCGACCGGGTTAATCACAATCACACCCTGAGCAATCAGCGTTACGACGATCGCCATACCGACAGCCAGCGCCAAAAGCCAGCCACCCACGCCCTTCTTCTTCGCGACAGGACTGTTCCAGGTTGAATCCAGACCCACTTCGCTGTCATAGCGTTTCATCGCTGGAACGGCAAACACGCGGAAGATAATCAACGCCACCAGCATTCCGATACCGCCGATACCAAAGCCCCAGTGCCAGCCGTGGGATTTAATCAGCCAGCCGGAAATCAGCGGCGCGATAAAGGACCCGATATTGATCCCCATATAAAACAACGAGAAACCGCCGTCACGACGCGCATCGCCTTTCTTATACAGCGTCCCCACCATCACCGAGATACAGGTTTTGAACAAGCCGGAACCGAGGACGATAAACATCAGGCCGATAAAGAACAGGTTATCTCCCATCCAGGCGGACAGTGCGATAGAGAGGTGACCGAGCGCAATCAGAATAGAGCCGTACCAGACGGCCTTCTGCTGACCAAGCCAGTTATCCGCCAGCCAACCGCCAGGCAGCGCGGCAAGATACATGGTACCGGCAAAAATACCCACAATGGCAGACGCATTTTCACGGGCCAGTCCCATGCCGCCGTCGTAGACGGTCGCAGCCATAAACAGGATCAGTAAGGGGCGGATGCCGTAAAACGAGAATCGCTCCCACATTTCTGTGAAGAATAGCGATCCCAACGGATAGGGATGGCCGAAGAACGTTCGGCTTTCGTTTTGATTAACAGTGGAAGACATAAATTCTCCTGGAGAGGTGTTGTCGTGTTTATAAACACCAGAATGCACGCCGTCCTTTATGACGCTGGTCGTTGCTTTACATTCGGCGAAATATTATTTAACCATTTGATAACCAGTGGCTAGTTTTGTCTAGTACCAAATAGCATAATTTAAGATGAAAAGTCGACAAACATCTACTTACACAGATTTTATATCGGCAAACCGTGAATAATTATTGACATAGAAAATCACTCAAAAACTTTGTATATTTTCTTTAATAAACATAGAGTTGATAAAGATGTTTTTGCATTTAAGGTGTGTCGACATGGAATAACCACATTGGCTGTATTGATGTAAACAAGATGACGTTGGTTCTCTGTACTCTCCAGGAGAGTGGGCGATACCCCCTGATACAGATCAACGAGTTATTGTCAGGAAGGTCAAAAAAAGGGCAGGCATCAATGCGGGAATAACAGCAGGGATAATTTATATTATATTGATTTTATAGAGTTTTTAGATTTCTCGTAGTAACAGGTGTCAAACAAACCAGCGCGTCTGGGATTCTCGGTAAAAAAAGACGTCACTCGCCCGTAAAACGTGAGCAATGCCTCATAAATACAATAATTCCTAAGCAAATCCCCGGAGACTGATATCAATCAGTCATCCGGGGAGCGGATTATACTGTCGCAGGAACACTCTGCGAATCGTAGAATTTCAACGATTAGAAGTTGTATTTAACCCCTAAACGATAACGGAATTCCATTTCATCTTCTTCGTCCACGGTGTTATAACGCGGTACATAACCGACTTCAGTATAAGGCGTCCATTGCTTATTAATCGGCATTGCCGCCGTCAAGTTGAACAACCAGTAACCGTTGTCACCTTCATAATCATCGTAGTTAGTAAAGCGACGCTCTACATCACCCATAACTGAGAAATGAGAGTTTGCATATCCTAACTCCCAGTTAAACTGGTTATAGTTTTTGTTAGCAACGTTTGGATCTTCATCATTCTGGATACCACCACGCCAGCGAAGGGTTGTCACCCAGTTCTCGTTGAGTTTATAAATGGCTTTAACCTGTGCACGATAGCCAACAAATTTATCACCGTTATCGAGGTTTAACGCTGGCGCTAACGTCAGTTTATCGTTGATGACGTAGTTCTTGCCTAATTCCCATTCACTGCCGCTACCAGAGAAAGAACCGTTACCTTCTTTGAAACCATCACTCTGAACCTTTGTGCTTTCTTCCATTTTACCTTCAACGCTGGCGAAAACACCATTTGGCGCCGTGTGTGAAAGTTTTAAACGGTTAGCTTGTGTCTTACTGTCTTGTTTATACTCGTGGCGATAATCAAGTGTTAATGCCTGAGCACTTGCGGAAGATAAAACTAATGCAATGCAACTCAGTTTAAAAGCACGCGTCATTATTTATTCCTATTTTATTAAACTAAAAACGCACTCCGAAACAATTTCAGAGTAAAAAATAGACTACAAATCAAACAGTACTGGCCGTTACCTAAGAGCAGACAGCACCTGAGTAGAACGCCCCCATGACCTGTTCATGAAAACGTCAAACAAACGGGGAGATGTCATTAAATTGCAATAAAAATTAACAATCGCAGTAATCTTTTGGTTACATTGAAATATCATTAAAACAATTATCTAAAATTAAAAGAACAGCAACCCAAGAAAACAAGAACATCGAACCCTGCAATATAAAACATCATTTCACAAACAAGATCTGTGACTTGTGAAATGATTTTCACATCTCTAAAATTAAACAAATAGGATTATTTAAATAATGCGTACAAAAATACCCCAGGACGTAAAATTACTTATTCAGATAATTAATTTAGAATAATAAATAATTTATTCAGTCATAACGATGAACGCCGCCATTCTCAGAACATTGACGGTTATTCTTTCTGGTATACTATTTGCTCAGTTCCATTAGAAAAATGAAACGATTTAAAAATGGATGCGTTAATTAAAAGATCGGTGGTTGAGGTGTAGCATGAAAAAGCAACCCGCAGGGGAAGTGGTCATCAGGATGACGTTTAATAATGGGATCAGCAGAGCATTAACTGATCGGATTTGCGCCGGAGAGGGTCTGTGAAAACGACGGCCAGATTTCGTTGACCGCCGTAACGTCATTACAGGAGACTGCCTAGTCAGAGAATATCAAAATAAAATGAGCCCCGCCCAGAGGGGACTTCTCAACCCTGATTTGCCCGCCATAACTGTGTACGATTTCAGTCGCCACGGCGAGGCCTATCCCCTGACCGGATGAGCTGTCGGCCCGCACCCCGCGCAAGAAGATCTGTTGTAACTTGTCCGGCGCGACACCGGGACCGTCGTCCTCGACCTCAATCTTCAGCCGATTGTAGTGATGGCTAACGGTCACCTTGATTTCACTGATCGCAAACTTGAACGCATTGTCGAGGAGATTGCCCATCAGCTCCATCAAATCGCCCTGTTCGCCGGCAAAAAAAACATCATCATCAAATAAAAAGCGAGTCTGCAACTTCTTATGCCGGTAGACCCTGGAGAGGTTCGCCAGCAGTTTCTCGATGAGGGGCACCGGTTCCGTGCCTCTGCTGGCGAGGCGCTTACGCCCGGAGACCGCACGACGAAGCTGATACTGGATAATCTGATCCATAATAACTATCTGATCTTCGAGATTGTCATGGCTCTCCCGACCGGACCTGAACTCCTGCGTCGTAATCTGGATCAAAGACAGACGGGTCTTCAGGCTGTGCGCCAGATCGTTCAAAGCATGCTGGTAGCGCTGAGTCTGTTGCCGCTCATTTTCCAGTAGCTGGTTAACCGATTCGGTTAACGGCAGTAATTCCCGCTCGTAATTATGGGAGAGCGCTTCCCGTTTACCTTCCCGGATTTCATCTATTTGATGTGCCATGGTGCGCAGTGAAGAAAGGCTCCAGAAACAGGCGAGCATCAACAGAACACCGAGTAACGAATAAGCCAACAGCGCCTGGCGAATGCACCAGTAAAGATAGGCACGCGTGTGGGCACGAAAGTCGGCGTCGGAGTTGAACATCACCACATAGTAGGTAGTGGGGCCATCACCATGGTTGCGCTGGAAGCGCAGGCTGTAGATAAAGTAACTCTCACCGCTTTTGATGGTGTAATGCTTGAAAAAATAATCCTGAGATAATCCCCCAAGGTAGTTCATCAGATCCTGGCAAAGGGTTTCTTTGGACTTGATCACCTCCGGGATAAACAGGCTCGACCAGCTCAGTTGGCCATCGGCGCGACAGATCAATGTGTCCAGCTCGGGATCGCTGATATCCTGCCGGGTGTTGTCAAAATTCTTGAACCCATGCGAGGCCGGATGCCCGGCAGAGAGGAGTCTGGACAGATTCTCCTGCATGCGGGTACTGACCTTCTGGGACTGCTCTTCGGCGTGCCCCATGTAGAGCACATAGACCGAGAAGGACATCATGAACGCAATGATCAACATGGCGCTCATGATCAGCTTGAAATGGAGGGAGCGAAGGATCAGTTGCATGGGTTCTCGACAGCAGATAAAAAGCTGAATAGTCGTATTCAGTTGCAGGGGATAGTAAAGATGTAACCCTGACGACGAATAGTGGAAATGGGCAGAATAGTTCCTTCTGGATCCAGCTTTTTGCGCAGACGGCTGACCATTACCTCCACGACATTCGGATCCCCCTCGCCATCGCCATAAAGCTGGTCGAGTAGCTGTTGCTTAGAGACGACCTGGAGAGCATTGCGCATCAAATACTCCAGGATCTGATATTCAAAGCTGGTCAGTACGACCGCTTCGCTACCAATGGTCAACACTTTACGGGAGAGGTCCAGTTCATAATTTCCCACCTTCACCCTGGGAGAGATGAAACCAGCGCTTCGGCGCACTAAGGCGTTGAGCCGCGCCAGCAACTCATCTTTCTGAAACGGTTTGACCATATAGTCATCAGCCCCGGCCTCCAGCCCTTCCACCTTATCCTGCCAACTGCCACGGGCGGTCAACACAATGATGGGAAAGGGTATTCGCCGCGCTCTCAACTCACTGATGAGTTGCACACCACTCAGATCAGGTAAACCGAGATCGATAATGGCCACATCAATAGGGTAATCAGCCGCATAGTGCAGTGCTACCCGGGCACGATCTGTGCTGTATACCTGATTGTCGGACTCAGTCAATAAACTGGTTAAATGATGATTAAGCAACTTGTCGTCTTCGACCAGGAGTATTTTCATAAGGCACACACACTTGCAACACTAAAGTTGCCAATTAAAGAATTTAACTTAGGGGGAGTCAATGGAATTTTAATCAAATAATCGAAACGTTGTATCAAAAATATGGGATGCAACTCACATAAAAAAACGAACACTCCTTAAAAAAAGTTATGCCCCTCCCTATTATGTTTTATTGCCAACCCTCTATTTTTACTTTTCGGCCAATAAGTACACCTATTTATTATAAGGATTTACCCTTGAAATGGGACATATGTCTTTTTTCAACGGTATGCGTTATTTTCAATCATGTCGGTAGTTTTACATCTCTATTTAATGGCAAACGTGAGGTCATCGTCGGGTCATAATGATTTCTGCAATGTCGAAATCCAGCATGCTATCAATATCGATAGAGTCATCTTGCTTCATAATGTAGGCGTATGATTTATCGCCATAGATACCGGTTAAAGAACCCACAAATGTTCTGTCAAAAATATAGATAGCCCCATTAATCCGGTAATAGGACTCTAACTCCTGACTTCTCACATTATATTTTTCCTGAACAAAACCAGACATAGAATGATCTGCTGGTAGTTTATTACATAACTGGACAGGATGCTCCATTTC
Source organism: Citrobacter sp. GW821-FHT07H02 (assembly GCF_059418505.1). Taxonomy (NCBI): domain Bacteria; kingdom Pseudomonadati; phylum Pseudomonadota; class Gammaproteobacteria; order Enterobacterales; family Enterobacteriaceae; genus Citrobacter; species Citrobacter sp. GW821-FHT07H02. The sequence goes on from NZ_JBWKPZ010000029.1 coordinate 49,886, forward strand.
GCAGACAGAAATAACGCTCAACGCCTCCATTTTCTCATACAACGCGTGAGCCTCAACAATATTTGACGCTGTTCGTAGCGGTGATGTCGGTTGCAGTAAGGTGATCGTATTCACGTTTCCCCACTGCGCCTCAACAATCGCAACCATATGAGAAATAACATCATTCGTCGTTGCCGTATCGCTTGCCAGTATAGCAGGTCTTAAACAAGGCACAATGGCACCATAGTGCTCTGCGATATCCGAGATTTCCTGGCAATCGGTACTCACCAGCACCCGATCAAATAATGTACTGTTTAGCGCCGCCTCAATAGACCAGGCGATCATGGGCTTACCGGATAAAACCTTTATATTCTTTCCAGGTAGACGTTTGCTCCCCCCACGTGCTGGGATGATGGCTATTTTCATTTACCACACCAACTGATGAATATCGGCCTGAGCACGATGGAAATCATCCAGACGGCCAATATCTAACCAATATTCGTGAATGGGGAACATCAATACACTGGAGCCATTATTGATATTCGAATCCAGCAGCGCGGGCATATCAATGGATATCCCTTTGGGCACGCTTTTAAGAACCGTCTGGCTCAGCATATAAATACCTGCATTAACGAAATAACGGTGGATCGGTTTTTCTGTCATTTCGATAACTTTTTCGCCATCACAACTGATAACGCCATAAGGTACCTGGTATTCATACTGGCGAATACACATGGTGGCTGCCGGTGAGTGCGTATCATGAAATAGCATGAAACGTTCAAAATCGAGCGAGGTCAGCACATCGCCATTGATCATAATCAGGGGTAAGTCAGGGATGTTGTCGGGTAGCAACCCCAAAGCTCCGCCGGTACCAAGAGGCGTTTCTTCGTGCACATATTCAATATTAACCCCCCAGTGACGCCCGTCACCAAAATAATCCCTGATAATGTCTGGCAAATAGTGGGTTGAAATATATATATTTTTGAATCCGGTTTTTGCAAAACGCTCAACCAGGATTTCCAGCATCGGCTTTCCGCCAATTTTCAGCATCGGCTTTGGACAATGATCTGTCAGCGGTTTCAGGCGCGTACCGAACCCACCCGCCATGATAAAGACAGGATTTTCATATCGCCGATGAGCCGAAGCCGTCTCCCAGGTTTCCAGCCCGACCAGGCGACCATCCTCAGCCACCACCGGAATAGAAAGAATACTGCGCGTCTTCATTTCTGTTAGAACTTCATTTCGGCTGCAATTCATGGGAGAAGTCACCGGGGTGCAGTTCATGACCTCTGCAACGGCAGTGCTCAGGCTCACGTCAGCCAGAATTGCGCGTCTGATATCGCCATCCGTGACGACCCCCAACAGTCTCTCCTGATCATCAACAACCATGGCCACGCGCAGGGCTTCTTCATTGACGATAGACAAGGCATCACGCAGAGAATCCTGGGGTGATAACAAGATCTTTTTCCAATCTTTGCTCATTGCAATATTATCCCTGTTTATTATTCCGCTCGGTCAGATAAGGACGGGCAGGATAGACAATGTGATTTTCAGGCAAATTACGGGTCAAAGTCGCCCCGGCGCCGACAACAGCCTCGTTCCCCAGTTGCAGCCCCTGGACAACGATGGCTCCGCTACCGACATGCACGCGCTCCCCCAGAGTCACGCCACCACATAAAACGGCGCGTGGGGCAAGGTGAGCGTGGCGGCCCACCACGCTGTCATGCTCGACAATGGCACCGGTATTGATGATGCTGTTGTCACCGATCTGCGCACCGCTTTGTACAATGGCACCCGGCATCACCTGTACCCCCTGTCCGAGGCTTGCATGGGGGGAGATAACCGCTTCCTGTGCAAGTACGCAGGCAAAGCGATATCCCTTTTCGCTATAGCGCGAGAAGATTCGGGCGCGCAGTCCGCATCCCGGTAATGAGCCTATCCCGTTGACCAACAGGCATTCTTCGGGGGGGACCGTCATACAGAGCGTCTCGTCCTGCCACAGCGGTAATCCAGCCAACGCCCCTTTTCCGGATGAGTCTGGCGCAACCAACGCAAGGATCGTCTGCCCCTGTCGGGTGAGGATATCGGCCAGTACTGAAGCATGGCCCCCTGCGCCGATCATAATCAGCGGCTTATTCACGGATCAGATCTCCCGCCAGGTAGGCATGGCTTGCTCGCTTGCCGATAACATCCCACCAGGAATAGGGGCTCATGCCCTCGCCGGGTCGCATGATCGCCACGTTCTGCTCATTGAGCACGGTACCCGGTGCGATGTCGCAGGCCGCCACCAGGCTCTTTCTGGCAATGGCTTTGTTTTTCAGCTCACACGGGCGCGGTCCCTTGATGCCATTGCCGAGCGCCACCTCCACATTGCGGATCGCATTGACCATGTCGGCCAGCTCAGACGGTTCCAGTGACGCCTTGTGATCGGGCCCGGCCATCGTTTTATCGAGGGTAAAGTGTTTTTCGATAAGACAGGCACCACGGGCGGCGGCAGCAACAGGCACCGTAATGCCCTCGCTATGGTCGGAGTAACCCACCGGCAGGCCGAAGGCCTGGGCCAGAGTGTCCATCGCGTTAAGATTGATATCAGACATCGGCGCCGGGTATTCGGTGGTGCAGTGCAGCAGCGTCACTTTTTCGCGCAGCGCCGCCTGCCCCTGCGGTGAGGCATAGGCCGCCATAAAGGATTCCATACCCGGCGTTGCATCGTGTTCCCGGATCATGCCAAAGGCGATTACCGCCAGGGCTGATTCCACCTCGGCAAGGGTCGCCATCCCGGTGGACACAATCAGGTTGCAGCCGCTGCGGGCATGCCTGAGGACAAAGGGCGCATTGGTCAGCTCACCAGAGGGAATTTTCAGGGTTTGCAGCTTGATATCGCGGACCAGGAAATCAAGGCTGTCGTCATCAAAGGCCGTGGAAAGAAATCCGATCCCCAGCGCTTCGCAATGGCGGATGAGGCTAAGATGCGCATCAAAAGAGAGCTCTAATCGGGAGAGCATGGCGAGCTGGCTTTCCGATTTCCCCGTATTGGTCGTCTGATAATCGGCTTGCCGGGCATTGCCGGTAACCAGTTTATCTGCCCTGAACGTTTGAAATTTCACGATGTCTGCACCGGCCTGATGAGCAGCATCGACAAGCGCATGGGCCAGGGACTCGTCCCCATTATGATTGACGCCGGCCTCGGCGATAATGCGGATCATTGGGGTAAACTCCTGGCGATATCATGAAAAGCTTTGGCTGATGTCAGCGGATAACGACGCAGTACCGCCACAATACGGGCGCTCACATCCCCCGTGCCATACGGGTTGGTAAAGGCACTGGCGGGAAGAGGACACAGCGCGTCGTTGATGGCAGACGAAATAGAGGCGCTATCGGGCTGGCAATTCACCACGCTGGCAGCCGCCATTCTCCCCTTCTGCCGCTGCCCAATATTCACCGTTGGCACCCCGAGCGAAGGAACTTCGATGATGCCGCTGGAAGAGTTGCCTATAACGGCAGCGCAATGTTTGACCGCACTGAGGTATCGCTGGTGGCCCAGGGAAGGGATAGCCAGCACCCGCTCTGGCTGTAACGCCGCATAGTGCTCAAGTAACGGAATGAGTTGTCGCCCGCCATCATCCGCGTTGGGGTACGTCACAATCACCTGGTAGTCAGGATAATCATCCAGCGCGTTCAGCAATGCCTGAAAGCTCTCTACCGCAGGCTCTGAAAAAAGTGTGACGGGATGGTAAGTCACCACGAAATAGGGTTTGTCGAGCGCGAACCCGAGGGATGCGCTCAACGCATCCCTGGACATCAGCGGTGTCCTGTCGATGTGATCAAGCCCCACGGCCCCCAAATTGAACACGCGCTCAGGCGCTTCTCCAAGCTGGATCACACGCTGACGATAGGCGTCATTGGCGGTGAAATGGAGATAACTTAGCTTGGTGATCGCATGACGAATGGCATCATCGTAAGCGCCTTCGGTAATTTCACCGCCATGCAGGTGCGCCACGGGAATTCGCATGATCATCGCCGCCTGTGCCATCGCCAGCGCCTCGTAACGATCCCCGAGGATCACCAGCACATCCGGCGTAAGTCGTGCCAGGACATCGGCCATGCCGATTAGCGCAAGCCCCATGCTTTTGATGACGCCCACCGCAGTGTCAGAAGAGAGCAGCATCTCAACGCGCTCATCTATCTGAAAACCATCTTGTTCGATCTGCCGGTAGGTCAGTCCAAATTCGGGTGACAAATGCGCGCCGGAAACCACCGTTTTCAGTTCCAGATCGGGAGCCGCAGCGATCTCTTTCATCAACCAATAGAGCAACCCATACTCCGCCCGGGTGCCGGTAAAGACAGCAATTCGTCTCATTGCGTCAGACCTCAACAGGCGAACTGGGCAGGTTAATCACCCGGCTTTCAAGCCACTCAGAGACCTTCAGTTCGCCGCGAAACGCACCGGCAAACATCGGCAGTCGATGCATGAGTTTCCAGACGGGGCGAGTCATCACGCCACTGGCGTTGGTTTCTGTCAGCAACGCGTCACGCTGGGTCTCGCTCTCGCAGATGATGGCATTGAGCCAGTAGTTGGAACTCGCGTATCCCGGTTCCCGTACAAACTGACAATCCTGCCCCTGGAAGAATGCCGCATAGTGCTGTGCTAATGCCCGTTTCTGTTTCAGGAACGTCGGGAGTGCTTCCATCTGAGCGCACCCCAGCGCAGCATTGAGGTTCGGCAGGCGGTAGTTAAACCCCGGTTCATCGTGGAAAAATTCATAAGGATGGGGCACCTTCGCCGTCGTTGTGACATGCCGGGTATGAACGCCCTGCTCTACACGCCGACATAACACCATACCGCCGCCGCCCGTGGTGATTATCTTGTTGCCGTTGAAACTGAGGGTGCCAAACTCGCCCACCGTACCCGTATGTTGGCCCTTGTAGAAGGATCCCAGGCTTTCAGCCGCATCCTCGATCAGGATCAGGTGCCATTGCTGGCATAGCAGCAGTAATTCATCCAGTTCAGCAGGGTGGCCGAAGGTGTGCATCGGCACAACCGCCTTGATACGCTGCCCCGTTCGCTTGTGGTAGCACCCCAACTCGGTCAGAACAGCATGCTCTTGTAGATACGCCTCAACAGCTCGCGGGCAGAGGCTCAGACTGGTTTTCGAGACATCGACAAATACGGGTTGCGCGCCCATGTGGTAAAGCGCATTGCAGGTTGCCACAAACGTCAGGGCCTGGGTGATCACCAGGTCGTTTCGCTTAATACCGGCCATGTATAAGGCGGCGTGAAGCGCAGCCGTTCCGTTGACGGTCGCAACCGCACGCGTACTGCCGGTAAACGCCTCTATCCGGCGTTCAAATTCACCGACATAGTTACCCACGCTGGACACAAACGAACTCTCAATCGTGTCCGTGACGTTAATGCGTTCCTTTTCAGAAAAAACTGGCGCATGCAACGGGATAACCCCATTGGTTTTATATATATCGCGAATAAACGCGACCAGACGGGATGATTGCATTTGATCCACCTTACATCTTTGCATCTAGGTACTTACCGGTTTCCTGATGACCGAAATCGGGTATCACCTCGAAGAAAAGAGAAACGATCTCCTCCTTGCTCCATCGACGATTTGCTCTCATCGCAGCAATTTTTTGCTCAAAGACGTCCAGCAATTCTGACGGGTAAATGGGGGCATTTTTAATCACACCGATACGGTTGAATCGCGCCATATCCAGTATTTCTTTTTCCGTAAAGAACTCTTCGAACTCTTTTTCGCCCGTCGTATCGCTGGTGGTGAACAGGCAAGGCCAACGCCCCTGCTCCGGCAATGTTCTTGCAAGCTCGCGCGCCTCATTTTCATCCCGACAGAGATATGGCTCATATCCCCGCTGTTGGAGGTATTTGGCGGCGATCTCCGCAAAGGTGATGAGATGCTGCTCTTCGCGCAATTTAGGGAAGAAAATGTCTCTGTTTTCACCAAAAATGCAGGACATCAAACACAGTTCACCGGCTTCCTGCGGGGTCACGAAATAGCGTTTTATATCGTTCGGGGCCACGATCGGTTGATGCTTCTGCAGCCTCTGATTAAAACCGTGAAGCAGGGAACCATCTGAGAACGCCACATTGGCAAAACGCGCGGTAGAGATACTGATTTGTTCGCTTCTGCGCATCAGGAACATCTCCATAATCCGCTTGGAGGCCCCCATCATATTGACGGGGTTGGCCGCCTTATCGGTGGACACGCAAAAGTATTTTTTAACGCCTGCCGCAATAGACTGTCGAAGTGTCTTGTCAGTATTGAAGACGTTGACGTCGATCATTCTCATCAGGGTGTACGGATCTTTTTCACTGCGTACATGCTTGAGGGCAGACAAGTTGAGAACATAGTCATACTGGCCATCGGCCTCGATAAACGCGTCATACTCGAGAGAACCGATATCCAGGGCAAAGGTCTGAAAATCCCCGTCGATATAACCCAGTGAACTGCGGATATCACGAACCAGTTCGACGATGTTGTTTTCACTAATATCAACAACATGCAGTTTTTTGGGCTGGCGTTTAAAAATCTCCCGGGTGACGGCCTGACCGATTGAGCCTGCACCGCCTAAAACAAGAAAGCGGGACCGGGAAACGTGCCTATCCAGCGCGGTTCCAACATCGCCGATGTCCTGAACAAACAAGGCGTCAGTTCGCCCAATGAGGGGAAGTATTGAAAGCATGGTGATTCCTGGCAAAAATTGTCATGTGTTTAACTCAACAGCCCACATCCCGTTCCGGGCAGCTTATTTACGGATCTCTATGACCCGGCCCGTGTCATCCTGACGTTGCCTGATGCTGGTTTTCTCTGTATCGCCTTCCCGCAACCACCCCAATGCGCCGTTTTCAGTCACATCGTCCAGCACACCGCAGCGAATAGTCTCTGTGCCGTTCTGCAACTCAGCGCCTTCGGAATAGCGTTTACCGTCGAAGTAACAGGCACGTTCGCTGAGAGTGTCGGTATTAATGTTGAATTCAGTCCGGTTCGCCACCGCCTGTGCGGACAGCAGCGATAACAGCGTGAACATCAGGCGCGTTCTCATCGATTTCCTCACTTCACATTAGAATCACATATTTCTTCTGGGCATTAAGGATCCCCAGAATCATCTGCTGCTGAGTGCCCTGACTGCCCACGGGGCTATACTCCGTCCAGTGATAACCCCAGGTATGCAGGTCTTCCCGCCCCGCAGGTACGGCGAAACAGTCGAAACGGAAGTCCGCCTCTTTGATTGCTGCGAGGGTAAATGCCTGCAGATCTTTGCGTGTTACCGTGTTCATGTGCTCGCACACCGCGGTAAAGTCCGGGCTCGTCTCATCAATCGCCAGGATGCACGGGAACCCCATCCGAATCAGATTGTCCAGGCTCTTCTCCAGAGCGACGAACTCATCCGGGTGGCTGATATAAAAACCCAGCACCAACTTCTTCTGCGGCAATGTCAGACCCGATCCGCGCTTGATATCATTCATTGCCCTCATCCCCGCTAAAGACTGGCTGGTGTATTTATCCCAATACGGATAAGGGATTTCACCGCGTCGATAGAGTTCGCTGTAGAGCACAATCTGCCGTTCATCCACGATACCCAGCAGCAGCGCCAGTCGTTGCAGGGGCCACTGGCGCAACGCCACGTCGCGCGGCACGTTTTTCTCAGGCGGCGCGAGAATGAAGGGGATCTGCTCCTTGCTCAGGCTAAGATGGGTGCTGGACATAAAGCCGCAGATGCCCCGAAAAGGGGTCTTGAGCATTAGCAGCAATTCCATCGGCATCGACGCAGGGAGAGGAATAAGCCGGGGATGTTGGCGAACAATATGCTCATTTACGATGTAACCTGCCGGATGCCCCTTAAAGAGCAAAGCCGGCTTGCCGCGAATATAAAGAGGAGAACCCTCCTTGCGGATATGCTTGAGTAAATCGTGATGGAGTCGGATGATCCCGCGCGCGGCCAGGCCTTGTGCGTCCTGAACGTTTTGCGACGTTCCCAGCACGATGATCGCATCCTCGCACCCGGCCAGCTGCTCCTCCAGGGATGCCCTGTCAACCCCAACGGCACGGAACAACCACGCCTGCTGATGGGGGGCCAACAAATCAAAATCCCCCCAGTCGGTCCGCTCCATATGGGGGAGCAGTTCGTCGGCCAGCGATTTTAAGGCGGGCAAGCGGGTCATAATGTCAGGTCGTACCATGTGGTAGCGGGTAGGATAGAACCGGTGCCACCCCTGCCCCACGATTATCTTGTCTTGTCCCGGACCACTAAAGCCGACGCTACGAGGAGATTCATAGAGATAGCTCTCAAGGCGAGACAGTATCGCTTCCCGTTGGGTCAGCCGCTCCGGTTCATCGCTTAACTTGAGCAACTCACAGTAGTCGAACGTTCCATCTTCATAGAGATGCAGCATCCGCACCGGATATTTGAGAAAGTGCAGTGCGTTAAGCAGCGGTGCCAGCGCATCCGAGCTATAGATAAGATTGGAGTGAATCTCAACCTCGATGCACCCATGCTGCTCGCACAGCGCAATCAATCGCTCGTAAACCCCAATGACAGGGGCGATGCCCTGCTTAAAATGCTGATGGCGCGGGTGCAGCTGTTCGCCATCCTGCAAGGTCGAACGTCCCCAGGTAGTGAGGGACGTTGTGTGCTCTTCTTCGCTATGACGGCAAAAATGAAGCAACTGTTGCAACATGGGCATCGTAAAGGGATCGAGATAGATCCGCACCAGATGGGGGAGAGGTTGAGTCATCACACTTTTCTCTGTCTTCGCTGACGTTCACGGCATTATTGTCTGGTAAAAAGCAAATACCGTGCCAACAATGAATCATCCTCCGACGTCCCTAATGCTGGTCAGTTAATCGCTGGCAAACCGAAAGCCTGAGGTATTTATCCAGAAGAAGTAGCATGCTGGTTTCGCGAAGGGTTCCGTTCACTTCATGTTCTTCGCTTCTCTGGCATTTCATGCCCCGTGAACGGGTTAAGGGTGCTATCGCCGCACCCTTAACAATCCCGGCTCCCGGCAGGAAAATTGCCGCTTTGCGGTCTCCCTCCGTTTATTCCTCCAGGCGACCGGGGCGGGCGTGAAGTGGTCTACTTAATTTGGACACAGCCAGAGGTTCTTTGTCTTTCCATCTCGGTGGGTGTCAACCCAC
>NZ_JBWKPZ010000030.1:0-42517 GCF_059418505.1 Citrobacter sp. GW821-FHT07H02
TTGGAGCGGGAAACGAGACTCGAACTCGCGACCCCGACCTTGGCAAGGTCGTGCTCTACCAACTGAGCTATTCCCGCAAATTTGTTGCTGTCGTAATTTGCATTTCTGCGTCGTTACGGGAGGCGCATTATACGAGAAATCCTTCCAGCTGCAACCCCCCTAAAAGCGATTTTTTTATTTTTTTGTTCAAGTGCCGAATTATTCGCCAAAGCGCACAATTTAGCGGCAAAACAGCCATGACGCAAGTTCGTTGGCCGGATATCTGCGTTATCCGGCCCACACAATTACAGCTTAATAAAATGCTCGCGGTAGTACGCCAGTTCCGCCACCGACTCACGGATATCATCCATCGCCTGGTGTGTGCCCTGCTTGGTAAAGCCATCCAGAATTTCCGGCTTCCAGCGGCGCGCCAGCTCTTTCAACGTACTCACATCCAGGTAGCGGTAGTGGAAGTACGCCTCCAGTTCCGGCATGTATTTAAACAGGAAGCGACGATCCTGTCCGATACTGTTACCGCAAATGGGTGATTTTCCGGCGGGCACCCACTCTTTCAAAAATTCAATCGTCGCCAGTTCCGCTTCACGGTCGCCCACGGTACTTGCCTTCACACGATCTACCAGACCACTTCCGGTATGGGTACGCACGTTCCAGTCATCCATCAACGCCAGTTGTTCATCGGACTGATGCACTGCAATCGTCGGCCCTTCCGCCAGGATGTTCAGGTTGGCATCGGTCACCAGTGTCGCGATCTCAATGATGCGATCGCGCTCGGGATCCAGCCCCGTCATTTCAAGATCTATCCAAATGAGGTTGTTTTCATTGGCACTCATGCTATTTTCCACCCTTCAGAGGTCACGTTCAGTGTGACTATATTCATCTAAAATAGCGTGTATCATAGATGTTTTGCCCACAATGGGCGACCAGGAGCCAGTACGATTGAGTAAAAATAAACTCTCCAAAGGCCAACAGCGCCGCGTGAACGCCAATCACCAGCGTCGTCTTAAAACGTCCACGGAGAAGGCCGATTACGATGACAATCTGTTTGGCGAAACTGCTGAAGGCATTGTCATCAGCCGTTTTGGTATGCATGCCGACGTCGAATCCGCCAACGGTGAAGTACACCGTTGTAATATTCGTCGAACCATCCGTTCGCTGGTCACTGGCGATCGCGTAGTCTGGCGTCCAGGAAAAGCGGCGGCGGAAGGCGTAAACGTCAAAGGCATTGTCGAAGCAGTGCATGAACGTACCTCGGTGCTGACGCGCCCTGACTTTTATGACGGCGTAAAACCGATTGCCGCCAACATCGACCAAATCGTCATTGTCTCCGCCATTTTGCCGGAGCTGTCGCTTAATATTATCGACCGTTATCTGGTGGCTTGCGAAACGCTGCAGGTTGAACCGATTATCGTGCTCAACAAGATCGATCTGCTGGACGATGAAGGCATGGCCTTCGTTAACGAACAGATGGATATCTATCGCAACATTGGCTATCGCGTATTGATGGTATCAAGCCATACGAAAAATGGGCTGGAACCGCTTGAAGAGGCATTGACCGATCGTATTAGCATTTTTGCCGGTCAATCGGGCGTAGGAAAATCCAGTCTGCTCAATAACCTGCTCGGCCTGCAAAAAGAGATCCTGACCAACGATGTCTCCGACAACTCCGGTCTTGGACAGCACACGACCACCGCTTCTCGCCTGTACCACTTCCCGCACGGCGGCGATGTCATCGACTCCCCCGGCGTACGTGAGTTTGGGCTGTGGCATCTTGAGCCGGAACAAATCACGCACGGCTTTGTCGAATTTCATGACTATTTAGGGCATTGCAAATATCGCGACTGCAAACATGACGCGGATCCAGGCTGTGCTATCCGTGAGGCCGTAGAGAAAGGGACAATCGCCGAGACCCGCTTCGAAAATTATCATCGGATTCTGGAAAGCATGGCGCAGGTAAAAACGCGTAAAAACTTTTCTGATTCGGATAACTGACAACTAAGCTAAGCGTCGCTAGAATCGTCCCCCTTTTTCAGGATCCGGCGCGTATGCCGGATCAGGAACGACAAAACAATGGCCTGGAGGCTACCTTGTTAAACTCATTTAAACTTTCGCTACAGTACATTCTGCCGAAACTATGGCTCACTCGCCTGGCGGGTTGGGGCGCAAGCAAACGGGCGGGATGGCTGACCAAATTGGTTATCGACCTGTTCGTGAAGTACTACAAGGTCGATATGAATGAAGCACAGAAGCCGGACACCGCCAGCTATCGCACGTTTAACGACTTCTTTGTACGTCCGCTGCGTGACGATGTGCGCCCGGTAGATACTGACCCGAATATTCTGGTGATGCCGGCAGACGGCGTGATCAGCCAGTTAGGTCGCATCGAAGAAGACAAAATTCTGCAGGCCAAAGGACATAACTACAGCCTCGAGGCGCTGCTGGCCGGTAACTATCTGATGGCAGACCTGTTTCGCAACGGTTCGTTTGTCACCACTTACCTCTCCCCGCGTGACTATCACCGCGTACACATGCCGTGTAACGGTATTCTGCGTGAAATGATTTACGTGCCGGGCGATCTGTTCTCCGTCAACCATCTGACCGCGCAAAACGTCCCGAACCTGTTTGCCCGTAACGAGCGTGTCATTTGTCTGTTTGATACCGAATTTGGCCCGATGGCGCAGATCCTGGTCGGCGCAACCATCGTCGGTAGCATTGAAACCGTGTGGGCCGGAACCATCACACCACCACGTGAAGGCGTAATCAAACGCTGGACCTGGCCTGCGGGTGAAAGCGAAGGTTCTGTTGCGCTGTTGAAAGGCCAGGAAATGGGTCGCTTTAAGCTGGGCTCCACCGTCATCAACTTGTTTGCGCCAGGTAAAGTGAATCTGGTAGAGCAACTGCAAAGTCTGTCTGCGACCAAAATTGGTCAACCGCTGGCCACATCTACCGAGATGTTCACGCCGTCAGACGCGGCAACTGCGCCGGTTGCACAAGCGGAGATCGCCGCAGAACACGACGCCAACCCGCCAGTTGACGACAAAACAGAACAAAGCTAACAACAAAGGTAGACTGACGTGCGCCTGATTATCACTTTTCTGATGGCCTGGTGCCTCAGCCAGGGGGCGTACGCCGCGACGGCCCCCGACGCCAAACAAATCACCCAGGAACTGGAGCAGGCAAAAGCGGCGAAACCCGCCCAGCCAGAGGCCGTCGAGGCACTCCAGTCTGCGCTGAACGCGCTTGAGGAACGTAAAGGCTCCCTCGAGCGCGCCCAGCAATACCAGCAAGTCATCGACAATTTCCCAAAGCTGTCTGCGACATTACGCGCCCAGCTTAATAACCTGCGCGACGAACCACGCAACGTCCCACCGGGGATGTCCAGCGAGGCGCTGAACCAGGAGATCCTCCAGGTCAGCAGTCAATTGCTGGATAAAAGCCGCCAGGCTCAGCAGGAGCAGGAACGTGCCCGGGAAATTGCCGACTCACTGAGTCAACTTCCGCAGCAACAAACCGATGCCCGTCGCCAGTTGAATGATATTGAACGGCGACTCGGCACCGTTAGCGGCAACACCCCGCTAAATCAGGCGCAAAATTTTGGCATGCAGGCCGAATCCGCCAAACTGAAAGCCCTGGTGGATGAACTCGAGCTGGCGCAGCTTTCAGCAAATAATCGTCAGGAACTGGCGCGTATGCGCTCTGAATTGGCGGAAAAGCAGAGCCAACAGCTTGACGCTTATCTGCAAGCCTTACGCAATCAATTAAACAGCCAGCGCCAACGCGAAGCCGAACGCGCGCTGGAGAGTACCGAACTGCTGGCGGAAAACAGCGATGGTCTGCCCACAGGTATCGTCGATCAGTTCAAAGTAAACCGGGAACTGTCGCAGGCGCTCAACCAGCAAGCGCAGCGCATGGATCTGGTGGCCTCACAGCAGCGTCAGGCCACCAGTCAGACCCTGCAGGTACGCCAGGCGCTCAATACACTGCGGGAACAGGCACAATGGCTGGGCGTTTCCAATATGCTTGGCGAAGCGCTACGCGCCCAGGTTTCACGCCTGCCGGAAATGCCCAAACCGCAGCAGTTAGATACGGAAATGGCGCAGCTACGTGTGCACCGTATGCGCTATGAAGACCTGCTCAATAAGCAGCCTCAGTTGCGTCAGATCCATCAGGCTGACGGCAAGCCGCTCACCGCTGAACAAAACCGGATTCTGGACGCGCAGCTGCGCACCCAGCGCGAGCTGCTGAATTCCCTGCTACAGGGGGGAGACACGCTGATCCTTGAGTTGACCAAGCTGAAAGTCTCCAATAGCCAACTGGAAGATGCGCTCAAAGAGGTCAACGAAGCGACGCACCGCTATCTGTTCTGGACTTCCGATGTGAGTCCGATGTCACTCTCCTGGCCAATTGAGCTTGTTCAGGATCTGCGTCGGCTGATTTCACTGGATACCTTTAACCAACTTGGCAAGGCCAGCATCATGATGCTGACCAGTAAAGAGACGCTGCTGCCGTTGTTTGGCGCGCTGATCCTGGTCGGTTTTAGTCTTTACTCGCGTAAGCACTTCACCCGTTTTCTGGAACGTTCATCCGCCCGCGTTGGAAAAGTCACGCAGGATCACTTCTGGCTAACACTGCGCACCGTGTTCTGGTCAATACTGGTCGCCTCGCCGCTTCCGGTTCTGTGGGCCACGTTAGGGTTTGGACTGCGGGAAGCGTGGCCTTACCCGCTGGCCGTTGCGATAGGCGATGGCGTCACCGCTACAGTCCCTCTGCTGTGGGTGGTGATGATTTGCGCCGCCTTCGCGCGTCCAAACGGGTTGTTTGTGGCGCACTTTGGCTGGCCACGTCACCGTGTGGCGCGTGCGATGCGCTATTACCTGATGAGCATCGGCTTCATCGTGCCGCTCATTATGGCATTGATTATGTTTGATAATCTCAATGACCGGGAGTTCTCCGCCTCGTTGGGACGCCTCTGCTTCATGCTCATTTGCGGAGCACTGGCAATAGTGACCCTCAGCCTGAAACGTGCCGGTATCCCGCTGTATCTCGATAAAGAGGGCAGCGGCGAAAACATGGTCAACAGAATGCTGTGGAACCTGCTGATGGGCGCGCCGCTCGTCGCGATTTTTGCTGCCGTCGTGGGCTATCTGGCAACCGCGCAGGCGCTGCTGGCGCGACTGGAAACGTCGGTTGCCATCTGGTTCTTGCTGCTGGTGATATATCACGTCATCCGCCGCTGGATGCTGATTCAGCGGCGCCGGTTAGCGTTTGATCGCGCCAAACACCGCCGCGCCGAAATGCTGGCGCAGCGTGCGCGGGGTGAAGAAGAACAAGCACATTCGACCAGCCTTGAGGGAACCGTGGAGGTCGATGAAAGCGAAGTGGATCTCGACACCATCAGCGCCCAGTCACTGCGCCTGGTGCGTTCTATTCTGATGCTCATCGCGCTGTTATCGGTCATCGTGCTGTGGTCGGAAATCCATTCCGCCTTTGGCTTCCTTGAGAACATCTCGCTGTGGGATGTCACTTCTACGGTGCAGGGCGTAGAGAGCCTGGAGCCGATCACGCTGGGCGCCGTATTAATTTCGATTCTGGTGTTTATCATCACCACGCAGTTGGTTCGTAATTTGCCCGCGCTGCTGGAACTGGCGCTGCTCCAGCATCTGGATTTAACGCCAGGTACAGGCTATGCCATCACCACCATAACCAAATATCTGCTGATGCTGATTGGCGGACTGGTCGGTTTCTCAATGATTGGGATTGAGTGGTCAAAATTGCAGTGGCTGGTTGCGGCGCTCGGTGTTGGTCTGGGTTTTGGTTTGCAGGAAATCTTCGCCAACTTTATCTCAGGCCTGATCATTTTGTTCGAAAAACCGATTCGTATTGGCGATACGGTAACCATTCGCGACCTGACGGGCAGCGTGACGAAAATCAATACCCGCGCGACCACCATCAGCGACTGGGACCGTAAAGAGATCATCGTGCCCAACAAAGCGTTTATCACCGAGCAGTTTATTAACTGGTCACTCTCTGACTCTGTGACGCGTGTGGTGTTGACCATTCCGGCGCCTTCCAGCGCGAACAGCGAAGAGGTCACGCAAATTCTGCTGACGGCGGCACAGCGCTGCTCGTTGGTGATCGACAATCCGGCGCCGGAAGTGTTCCTGGTCGATCTCCAACAAGGGATTCAGATCTTCGAGCTGCGTATCTATGCCGCAGAGATGGGGCACCGTATGCCGCTGCGCCATGAAATCCACCAACTCATTCTGGCGGGCTTCCATGAACACGGTATTGATATGCCATTCCCACCATTCCAGATGCGTCTGGAAAGTTTGAACGGTACGAGGACAGGTAAAACGCTGACGTCTGCGGGTAAAAAGGGTCGTCCGGCGGGGAGTTTGTAAGCGTTAACTATGCCGGGCGGCGCTAATGCTGGCCCGGCATCCCTATTACTCCGTCACCCACTGCGGCAATTTTTCCATCCGACGGGTGTAGTTCTGGTAAATTATCATCGCCAGTAACGAGAAGAACACCGGACCGCCTGTCATCCATAAGGCGCTATTCCAGTCCCCTGCTTCAATCACTGGCTGAATGATGGTGAACACATTGGCAAACGCCACCACCAGCACAACCGTCCCGGTTGCCAGTAGTGTAGAAACCTTCGTTTTGAAGATCACAAACGGTCGTTCCAGCCCCTCACGAAACTTGAAGAAGGGAAACGCCAGCGCGAGGAACAGATACGGCAGCGTCATCGATACGTTGGCCATCAGCGTCAGTTTGTTATAAAACGCCGACGCGGTATCGCCGCCAAAAGAGACCAGCAGAATAAACAGGCTGACCAACAGACACTGCGCCCACATCGCATTGGCGGGCATCCCTGTCGAATTCAATTTCGTGACGGACGCAGGCCACAGCGCTTTCGGCGTCCCCTGAATAATCGCTTTCAGCGGTGAATAACTCAATGTGAAGAAGGCGCCGGTATAGGCAAGAAACATCGAGAGCCCGGTAATGCGTGCAAACCAGACGCCCAGCGTCATCGCCGCCTCGGGTGAAAGATTCAGCGCATTGCCCAACGTCATCCCCAGGCTTTCCATCAGAATGTAAGTGATGTTGCCGAGGTTCACAGAACCATTACTTAATACCTGCTGCCAGTTCGTACTGGCACCCCACAAGAATATCGCCAGAGAATAGCCGATTGAAATCACAATGGCCGCAAAGATAATTCCTTTGGCAAAGTTTTTTTCCGGTTTTTCTGTTTTATCGACCAGACCACCAACGGCTTCAATACCGCCGTAAGCGAAAATAGCGAAAACAACAAACGACAACATTGCCAGACCGGACTGATATCCAGGATTCGGTGAGGCGACAAAATTAATATCTTGCGCAAAATGCCCACCATTTAATAACAAAATAGCGACACTCACCAACAGAAAAACTAAATTAAGGCACATCACGGCAATACCGCCTACTGCGGTAATACGCGCAATTTTGTTAATCCCTCTGGCGGCAATGCCCGTCACCAGAATCATCCATCCCACGGCGAGCAGCCCAACAACCTGTGTTGGTTCAAGCCCGGCAAACTGCCAGTGCTGCGTCATGTCTGCGCCAAACAAGAATGTCGAGAAAGGAACCCAAATTTTAGCTGCGGTACTCACCATCCAGATAATATAGGAGGAGAACCACATAAAGGTACCGATAAATGCGTAGCGTGGCCCAACGCTATTATTCATCCACGAGTATATTCCGCCCTCTTCTTTTCGATAAGCGGAACCCATCTCGGCCATCATTAATGCAAAGGGAATAAAGAATAAGAGTGCAGAAAAAATATACCACGGGATGGCGCTATACCCCATTAAATAAAAAGCGGAGGGGCTATTTGCGAAACCAAAAACTGACGTAAATATCATCAGAATGAGGCCAATCAGGCTCATTTTTTTTATTGTTTGGGGCATTAAAATCTTCCTCACCGGGGAGAACGTTTTTCAAACGTCGCTCACCCATTTGCGCTGCCCCCTGTAGAGGTCAGCAATACGTAAATCAAAACAGGATTAAGGCCGGAACAATAGCAGATATCCAGAACCAAATTGTGGCTATTAGAGGTAAAAATGAACGTAGAGGCTGCAAAGCGGCGATTTAACCGCCGCCTTGCAGAAAGGCCGTTATGCGCGGTCGACGGTGAAAGCAATCACGTCTGCAAGGCTTTCAGCCCCTAATGCCAGCATCACCAGACGATCCACACCCAACGCCACACCGGAGCAATCCGGCATACCCACTTTTAAGGCTTCGAGTAAGTGAGTGTCGATAGGCTGCTGCGGCAGGCCGCGCGCCGCGCGCTTACGGTTGTCTTGTTCAAAGCGTTGCTGCTGCTCGCGAGCGTCCGTCAACTCATGAAAACCATTCGCCAGCTCAATACCTTTGAAATACACCTCAAAACGTTCAGCCACGCGGTGATCTTCAGTGCTGATTTGCGCCAGAGATGCCTGACTTGCCGGGAAATGGTACACAAACGTGGGCTTATCTTTACCAATATGCGGCTCGACGCCCATGGCAAACAGCAGTTGCAGCAACGTGTCCCTGTCTTCTTCTGTATCCGCGATATTGCTTAAATCCAGTTTGGCCGCGACTTCACGCAACTGGGTTTTATCGGCTGACAGTGGGTCAATTTCGAGATGGCGTTGAAACGCCTGCTGGTAAGAGAGGCTTTCTGCGGGCTGGCAATCAAGCACCTGTTGCAGCAGGTCATCCACTTCATTCATCAGGCGGTACATATCGTAGTGAGGACGATACCACTCAAGCATGGTGAATTCCGGGTTATGGTGACGTCCCATCTCTTCATTACGAAAACTACGGCATAGCTGAAAGACCGGACCGCATCCCGCCACCAGCAGGCGTTTCATGTGGTATTCCGGGCTGGTCATCAGGTAGAGGTTCATCCCCTGCGAATGACCAGGTCCAACGAAACGCGTCTCAAACGGGAACAAATGAATGTCTGTTACCGTCGCCTGACTCATGCAAGGCGTCTCAACCTCAAGCACTCCGCGATCGGCAAAGAAACGACGAATTTCCGTCATAATTGCCGCACGTTTCAACAGATTGGGGATGGACGCGCTCGGCTGCCAGGTGGCCGTTTCGCTCATGGTTCTTTCTCCGATATATGACAAGGGCACGAAGTCTACTCGTAACCTGTCAGGGAGACAAATTTAGTGCGGGAGCGCCTTATGTGGAATCGAGGGTTAAAAAACTGAAGATGGGTGCTTTAGTAATTAAATTAATCAGAATCAATGATAATTAGCGCCACTGATACGCTAAAAAAATCGAACACGTCAAATTTCCCTTCTATACCTGCGACTATACTACTGTACCTATAAAGGAGCAGTGGAATCGCATTCGCCATCCGCATATATCAGAGACTAAACTGACTGCGTGGTGGGCGAAATAACAACAATCTGGAGGAATGTCGTGCAAACCTTTCAAGCCGATCTTGCCATTATAGGCGCCGGTGGCGCGGGATTACGTGCTGCAATTGCTGCCGCACAAGCAAATCCCAACGCTAAAATCGCACTGATCTCAAAAGTGTACCCAATGCGCAGCCATACCGTTGCTGCCGAAGGTGGCTCTGCTGCTGTCGCGCAGGATCATGACAGCTTTGACTACCATTTTCACGATACGGTAGCGGGCGGAGACTGGCTGTGTGAGCAGGATGTCGTGGACTACTTTGTTCACCACTGCCCAACTGAAATGACGCAACTGGAGCAATGGGGTTGCCCGTGGAGCCGCCGTGAAGACGGAAGCGTCAACGTACGTCGCTTCGGCGGGATGAAAATTGAGCGTACCTGGTTCGCCGCGGATAAAACCGGCTTCCATATGCTCCACACCCTGTTCCAGACTTCCCTGCAGTTCCCACAAATTCAGCGTTTTGACGAACACTTCGTTCTGGACATCCTGGTAGACGACGGCCATGCCCGTGGTCTGGTCGCGATGAACATGATGGAAGGCACGCTGATGCAAATCCGTGCTAACGCGGTGGTGATGGCAACGGGCGGCGCTGGCCGTGTATACCGTTACAACACCAACGGCGGCATCGTAACCGGTGACGGTATGGGCATGGCGCTGAGCCACGGCGTTCCGCTGCGTGATATGGAGTTCGTTCAGTATCACCCGACCGGTTTGCCAGGCTCTGGTATCCTGATGACCGAAGGTTGCCGTGGTGAAGGCGGTATTCTGGTCAACAAAAACGGCTACCGTTATCTGCAAGACTACGGCATGGGTCCGGAAACCCCGCTGGGTGAGCCGAAGAACAAATACATGGAACTGGGTCCGCGCGACAAAGTTTCTCAGGCGTTCTGGCACGAATGGCGTAAAGGCAACACCATCTCCACTCCGCGTGGCGATGTGGTTCACCTCGACCTGCGTCACCTCGGCGAGAAAAAACTGCTCGAACGTTTACCGTTCATCTGCGAACTGGCAAAAGCCTATGTCGGCGTCGATCCGGTTAAAGAGCCAATTCCGGTTCGTCCGACCGCGCACTACACCATGGGTGGTATCGAAACCGATCAAAACTGCGAAAGCCGCATCAAAGGTCTGTTTGCCGTTGGCGAATGTTCCTCTGTGGGTCTGCATGGCGCCAACCGTCTGGGCTCTAACTCCCTGGCTGAACTGGTGGTCTTTGGCCGTCTGGCTGGTGAGCAAGCGATGGAACGTGCCTCTACGGCAGGTACCGCCAACAGCGCCGCGCTCGATGCGCAGGTTGCAGGCGTTGAACAGCGTCTGAAAGATCTGGTGAACCAGGAAGGTAACGAAAACTGGTCGAAGATCCGTGATGAAATGGGTCTGTCCATGGAAGAAGGTTGCGGTATCTACCGTACACCAGAACTCATGCAGAAAACGGTTGATAAGTTGGCTGAACTGCAGGAACGCTTCAAGCGCGTGCGTATTACCGACACCTCCAGCGTCTTCAATACCGACCTGCTGTACACCATCGAACTGGGCCACGGTCTGAATGTTGCTGAATGTATGGCGCACTCCGCTCTGGCGCGTAAAGAATCGCGCGGCGCGCATCAGCGTCTGGACGAAGGTTGCACCGAGCGTGACGACGTCAACTTCCTCAAACACACCCTCGCCTTCCGCGATGCTGATGGCACCACACGCCTGGACTACAGCGACGTGAAAATCACCACTCTGCCGCCAGCGAAACGTGTATATGGTGGCGAAGCGGAAGCAGCCGATAAGAAGGAGAAGGCGAATGGCTGAGATGAAAAACCTGAAAGTTGAGGTGGTGCGCTATAACCCGGAAGTGGATACCGCACCGCACAGTGCTTTCTATGATGTACCTTATGATGAAACAACGTCGCTGCTGGATGCGCTGGGCTACATCAAAGATAACCTGGCGCCAGATCTGAGCTACCGCTGGTCTTGCCGTATGGCGATCTGTGGCTCTTGCGGCATGATGGTCAACAACGTACCAAAACTGGCGTGCAAAACCTTCCTGCGTGAATACACCAACGGCATGAAGGTTGAAGCGCTGGGCAACTTCCCGATTGAGCGCGATCTGGTCGTCGACATGACGCACTTTATCGAAAGCCTGGAAGCCATCAAACCGTACATCATCGGTAACCCGCGCACACCGGATCAGGGTCCTAATACCCAGACTCCGGCGCAAATGGCGAAGTATCACCAGTTCTCAGGTTGCATCAACTGTGGTCTGTGTTACGCCGCGTGCCCGCAGTTCGGACTGAACCCTGAGTTCATCGGTCCGGCGGCGATTACGCTGGCGCATCGTTACAACGAAGATAGCCGTGACCACGGTAAGAAAGAGCGTATGGCTCAGTTGAATAGCCCGAACGGCGTTTGGTCCTGTACTTTCGTGGGCTACTGCTCCGAAGTTTGTCCGAAACACGTCGATCCGGCTGCGGCCATCCAGCAGGGTAAAGTAGAAAGTTCGAAAGACTTTCTTATCGCGACCCTGAAACCACGCTAAGGAGTGCAACATGACGACTAAACGCAAAGCCTATGTGCGGCCAATGACGTCCACCTGGTGGAAAAAGCTGCCGTTTTATCGCTTTTACATGCTGCGCGAAGGCACAGCAGTGCCGGCAGTCTGGTTCAGCATTGAACTGATTTTCGGCCTGTTTGCCCTCAAACACGGCGCAGAATCCTGGATGGGATTCGTTGGTTTTCTGCAAAATCCAGTGGTGGTGATCCTCAACCTGATCGCCCTGGCTGCAGCCTTGCTGCATACCAAGACCTGGTTTGAGCTGGCGCCTAAAGCTGCCAATATCATCGTAAAAGACGAAAAAATGGGGCCAGAGCCGATCATCAAAGGTCTCTGGGCGGTTACTGCAGTTGCGACTGTAGTTATTCTGTATGTTGCCCTGTACTGGTAAGGAGTCCGGGATGATTAATCCAAATCCAAAACGCTCTGACGAACCCGTATTCTGGGGACTGTTTGGTGCAGGTGGTATGTGGGGCGCGATCATTGCGCCGGTCATGGTTCTGCTGGTCGGCATTATGCTGCCACTGGGACTCTTCCCGGGCGATGCCCTGAGCTACGAACGTGTACTGGCCTTTGCACAAAGCTTTATTGGCCGCGCGTTCATGTTCCTGATGATCGTTCTGCCGCTGTGGTGTGGTTTACACCGTATGCACCACGCAATGCATGACCTGAAAATCCACGTGCCGGCTGGCAAGTGGGTGTTTTACGGTCTGGCTGCTATTCTGACCGTTGTGACACTGATTGCTATCGTCACGCTCTAATTAGCACCATCGTTATTCCGGCCCGCCACTGGCGGGCCGTTTTATTTCTACCGTCTCTTCTCCCTGCCATCATCGCAAATAGTGTAACCTACTGCCGCACTCTTCCCGGACATCCCCAGGGTCCTCTGTTACGGAAATACGCCATGATGAACAAAATCCTCTGCAGTGTGTTACTCCTTACTGCCTCCAGTTCAGTGCTTGCCACACCGCACACTGAGCAACACATCGCTGATGTTGTAAACCGCACCATTGCACCATTAATGAAAGAGCAGGCGATTCCGGGCATGGCCGTTGCGGTGATTTACCAGGGCAAGCCGAGGTACTTTACCTGGGGTAATGCCGACATCGCCAAAAACCGGCCCGTCACCCCACAAACCCTGTTTGAACTCGGTTCGGTGAGTAAAACATTCACCGGCGTGCTGGCGGGCGATGCTGTCGCTCGCGGTGAAATAAAACTCAGCGATCCGGCAACAAAATATTGGCCTGCGCTGAACGGTAAACAGTGGCAAGGCATCAGCCTGCTACATCTGGCAACCTATACCGCAGGGGGCTTACCGCTTCAGGTGCCAGATAGCGTGACAGATGAAGCCTCGCTGCTTCACTACTATCAAACCTGGCAGCCGGAGTGGGCGCCGGGCAGCAAACGTCTGTATGCCAATGCCAGCATCGGCTTGTTTGGCGCGCTGGCGGTTAAACCTTCCGGAATGAATTACGAAGAGGCGATGTCCACGCGCGTCTTCAAACCACTAAAACTCGCACATACCTGGATTACCGTCCCCACGTCAGAACAGAAAGATTACGCCTGGGGTTATCGCGAGGGTAAGCCTGTCCATGTTTCAACCGGCCCTCTGGATGCAGAGGCGTATGGTGTTAAATCCAGCATTGAAGATATGGCAAGCTGGGTGCTGGCCAACATGGACGCCTCCCACATTCAGGACAAAACGCTGCAGCAAGGCGTGGCGTTAGCCCAGTCGCGCTATTGGCGTATTGGCGAGATGTATCAGGGGTTAGGCTGGGAAATGCTGAACTGGCCGGTAGAGGGCGAAACCGTCATCAAGGGTAGCGATAATAAGATCGCGCTGGCAGCGCTGACAGCCGTGGAAATTAACCCGCCCGCGCCTGCAGTCAAATCCTCCTGGGTACATAAGACGGGGTCTACCGGCGGCTTTGGCAGTTACGTTGCTTTTATTCCAGAGAAAAACCTCGGTATCGTGATGCTGGCGAATAAAAGCTATCCTAATCCGGCACGTGTCGCGGCCGCCTACCGGATTCTGGCGTCTCTGCAGTAACTGTTGCTGCCCACCGTTTCCTTGCTGTCATCTACACTTAACAGAAAACCAGCAAGGAAACTCCCATGCGTATCCTGCCTGTTATCACCGCAGTGACAGCCGCGTTTTTAGTGGTTGCTTGCAGCTCACCCACGCCGCCGAAGGGTGTTACAGTCGTCAATAACTTTGATGTGAAACGCTATCTCGGCACCTGGTATGAAATTGCACGCTTTGATCATCGCTTCGAAAGAGGACTGGAAAAAGTCACCGCCACTTACAGCCTTCGCGATGACGGCGGCCTTAATGTGACCAACAAGGGCTACAATCCGGATCGGGAAATGTGGCAAAAAACGGAAGGAAAGGCCTGGTTTACTGGCGATCCCAGTCGGGCCGCGCTGAAAGTCTCGTTTTTTGGTCCGTTCTATGGCGGTTACAACGTCATCGCGCTTGACAGAGAATACCAGCACGCGCTGGTGTGCGGCCCGGATCGCGACTATTTGTGGATACTCGCGCGCACGCCGACCATCTCTGACGAAATGAAGCAGCAAATACTCGCCGTCGCGACCCGGGAAGGGTTTGATGTCAGTAAGTTAATCTGGGTGAAACAACCCCATTAATGGGTGCTGAGCTTCAGACCAATAATTCCCGCAACGATCAGCGTCAGGCTGGCCAGACGCATCGGGCTGGCGGACTCACCCAGTAAGATAATCCCGGTGATGGCCGCACCAACGGCGCCGATACCGGTCCAGATAGCATACGCAGTCCCAACGGGTAGGGTTTTCATTGCCCAGGAGAGCATCGCAATACTGACAACCATGGCGACGATGGTAATGACGCTCGGCGTCAGGCGGGTAAATCCGTGGGTATATTTGAGGCCAATCGCCCAGACAACTTCGAGCAGGCCAGCAATGAATAAAACGATCCAGGACATTTTAGGCTCCAGAGAGATGGGGCCGTCCCCGGTGAAAGATACGTTTGCAGGTCGTCCCACAAGCCGATGAATGAAAGGGTATTTTTGCCCGACAAAAAGTGAATTTCAATCTTTTTATTTCAGATCGCCTAAAAGCCTGAATTGGGTGCAATAAGCAACGCAGTTCCGGCATTTAGTACTCATCGGACGTCTCTATGATGAAACGCTTTCTGAAGTCAGGAAGCCTTTGGCCTCATTTTTGAATGCGATAATTTTATGTTGAAAATATTAGTGATTGACCGATGCCACTTTACCCGCACGGGGATAGAGGCCTGGCTTAATCATTCTGGTTTGTTTAATGGTTCGTTCCTGGTGTCAGGGTTAAATAATCTCTTGCTGGCAAAAGAACATATTCTGCAGTGGAAGCCTCATTTGATAATCGCTGATTTATATAGCTTTCTTAACGATTCTCATCCATTTCAGTCGATTGACCCCTTCTTTATGGCCTGCGGGATGGCGCCGCTGATCTTGCTGCAATCAGGCGGCGAATACCGAGCTTCAGCGTTCAGCGCGCGATATTCTGTCCATACCGTGTTATCAAAAAAAGCCACGCTGTATGCGCTCTCAAAAACGATTCACGCGGCGTTACGCGTGAGGCCGCTTTTAGACACGCCCAAAACGGCGACATCACTGCTGACGCCACAGGAAGAGAAAGTGTTAACGATGTGGATGGAAGGCGTGGGAAATAACGCGATTGCCAGTGCGCTCGGGATTCATGGCAAAACGGTATACACCTACAAACGCAACATTCGCATGAAACTGCACATGGATAATCGCTATTCGCCGTTTTTATCATTGCCAGAACGGTAAGATTAACGGCACGACACGCACAGCGGTCGTACCGTTCATGATTAATCCTGAGCTTTTGCCGCAGCGCCCGAGATAGCCTGGCCACCCTCGGAAATATCCTGACCAACGCCGCGCGTCGTATTACAGGCGGTTAATACAGAGGAAAGTACCAGAACAGAAAAGATTGCTGCAATTGTCTTCTTAACCATAGCGTCTTCCTTTTTAGCCAATGTTGTACGTATAGCTACTTAATAATAGACAACATCCCGTAACTTGACGGGAAACAGACTGTTTTTCAGACGAAGCGAAAAGACTTAGCTGGCAGCGTGGGAGATGGAATTGCCGAGATGTTTGATATCTTCGCCAAAGCCACGTGCGGTATTGCACCCTGTCAACAAGGTTGCGGTCAGTAAGACGAGTGTTACAAGACTGAGAAGACGTTTCATCATTCCTGCCCTGGAAAAATGTATGGCGCAGCAAACGCTGCACCATGAGATCAAGTAAGGCGTATTACTTCACGCGGGATACGTATTCACCAGAACGGGTATCCACTTTGATCACTTCGCCGATCTGAACGAACAGCGGAACTTTAACCACTGCGCCAGTAGACAGCGTTGCCGGTTTGCCGCCAGTACCTGCGGTATCACCTTTCAGGCCAGGGTCAGTTTCAATGATTTCCAGTTCAACAAAGTTCGGCGGGGTCACGGAGATAGGCTGGCCGTTCCACAGGGTCACGATGCACTCAGCCTGATCCAGCAGCCACTTGGCGCTGTCGCCTACCGCTTTCTCGTCAGCAGCCAGCTGTTCGAAAGTGGAGTTATTCATGAAATGGTAGAACTCACCGTCGTTGTACAGGTAAGTCAGGTTCATATCTACAACGTCTGCGCCTTCTGCAGAGTCGGTTGATTTGAAGGTTTTCTCTACGCGAGTACCGGTCAGCAGACGACGCAGCTTAACGCGGGCAAAAGCCTGGCCTTTGCCCGGTTTTACGAATTCACTGGCTTCAACCGCATAAGGTTCGCCGTCCATCATGATTTTAAGACCGGCACGAAAATCGTTGCTATAGTAAGTCGCCATAAGGCCCTCTGAAATTGTTAATTGGTAGCTTAGCCACAAAATGGCGCATATTGTAACCCTAAACACCCCATCCAGAGAAGATTGGTTAGTGCAACTTGCAGATGTTATAACCGATCCGGATGAACTGTTGCGTCTTTTAAATGTAGACGCTGATGAAAACTTGCTTGCAGGTCGCGAGGCAAAGCGTCTTTTTGCCTTGCGGGTTCCCCGTGCTTTTGTGGCGCGGATGGAAAAAGGCAATCCTGATGACCCGCTTTTACGCCAGGTACTCACTTCGCACGACGAGTTTGTCGCAGCACCGGGTTTTTCAACCGATCCGCTGGAAGAACAGCACAGCGTGGTACCAGGATTACTGCACAAATACCGTAACCGGGCGCTATTGCTGGTGAAAGGCGGCTGTGCGGTAAACTGTCGCTATTGTTTTCGCCGTCACTTCCCGTATGCGGAAAACCAGGGCAATAAGCGAAACTGGCAGGTGGCTCTTGATTACATCGCTGCGCATTCAGAGCTGGATGAAATCATCTTCTCCGGCGGCGATCCGCTGATGGCCAAAGACCACGAACTGGACTGGCTACTCACGCAACTAGAAGCGATACCGCACATTAAGCGTCTGCGTATTCATAGCCGTTTGCCGATCGTGATCCCCGCGCGGATTACAGAAGGACTCGTCGCCCGCTTTGCACAATCCACCCTGCAAATTTTGCTGGTGAACCATATCAACCATGCGCAGGAGATTGGCGACGATTTCCGCCAGGCGATGCGTAAGCTAAAAATGGCAGGCGTCACGCTGCTGAATCAGAGCGTGCTGCTGCGCGATATCAACGATAACGCGCAAACGCTGGCGAATCTCAGCAACGCGCTGTTTGATGCGGGCGTGATGCCCTACTACCTGCACGTGCTGGATAAGGTTCAGGGCGCGGCCCATTTTCTGGTCAGCGACGATGAAGCCCGCGCCATTATGCGTGAGCTGCTAACGCTGGTTTCCGG
This sequence comes from Citrobacter sp. GW821-FHT07H02, assembly GCF_059418505.1. Taxonomy (NCBI): domain Bacteria; kingdom Pseudomonadati; phylum Pseudomonadota; class Gammaproteobacteria; order Enterobacterales; family Enterobacteriaceae; genus Citrobacter; species Citrobacter sp. GW821-FHT07H02. The sequence continues at coordinate 17,839 of NZ_JBWKPZ010000030.1, forward strand.
TTATATGGTGCCGAAACTGGCGCGGGAAATTGGCGGCGAACCGAGTAAAACGCCACTGGATTTGCAGTTAAGGCAGCGATAACTCCTCTCTTTTGACCCTGCGCGAAGCGCTTCGCGCAGGTTTCAAGTCCGGATACCGACTCTCACGAAACAAAGCCGGGTGTTATTTTAGCCCCCAATTATTTCGGGCAGAACAAACCTATCCAGAGAGAACCATCATGGCCTTAACACTCACCGGCATTAACACCGGCGTCATTCGAAACGGCAATCAGTTCCAGGCGCTGGCGCTTAACCTCAAGCATGAGCAGAACGAAACCTCGCTGATTTTTATTCCGGCGCTACAACTGCGCGATCTTTATATCTGCTTCGAGCATCGTCTGCATTTGCAAAGCCTGCGGAATGCCAAAGAGAAAACGGCGTTCAAAAAAAGCCAGGATAGCGCCACGCAAGCGATGCTCAACAATATTCCGCCACTGACCCAAAAACAGCTGCTGGAAGCCGATATCCGCCTGCGGGTCGAGAAACTAGAGCCCCGCGCCAGCCACGCAGAAGGATTTCAGTTGGCGTTTTCACTGCAGGGCGGCCATTCACTGCTCCTCCAGCTTGAAGACGCGCAGATTGCGCTCGTCATCAGCGCCATTTCTCACGCCATTAATAACGCCGGCATGCATAAGTTATCGCTAAGGATCTCCTCACTGCTAGATTTTCTGCCCATGTACGATGCCGATATTAAAAGCAACGGTGAAATGGAGTATGACAACTACCCCCATCCGGCGTGGAAATTAGCGCTGTTCACGCATTATCTGGCACTGGTTTACCACTATACCGACAGCAATGGACAAGATTGCGCATGCGGCACCATCGTGAAATCCCGTATTCGGGGAGAAATGAAAGAGACCGAGGCAATAGCCCGGCGTTTACTGGCGTTCAGCCCGCGACTGAAAAAGCTGGAAGGAAAACCTTGTCGTATTACCGTGGCGACTATCGCATCCGGCGCGGGTCACTTTCCGCGAGAACGTTGCCTGAAAGCACTGCATCAGCTTTATCAGTCAACATTGGCCGCAACGGCAGAATAACAAAACGCCCTCAGGTTTCCGGAGGGCGCTTTCAATACTGAATAAATCAGTTCGGGCACTTATAAACCTGACCGTTCATTTCGCTGGCGGTCGGAACAAAGCTGGATAACATGCCCTGAGATGGGCTGCTCACGCCATAAATCACGTTGCCACCCATTGCTGCCGCCTGATTACGCAGGTCGTTCGCGGCGCCACGCATTGAGCCGCCCTCTTCGCCATGCTGACCAGAAAGCCAGTTACTTTGCTTACCGGTCGCCGTGCCAACCAACTGGCACTCAGCACCAGGCTTGTCTTCTACGAAGCGTACGCTTTGGCCGGCAGCGCTCAGTTCGTTGCTGGAGCTACAACCCGCCATCAGTAGCGCGGCACCGACGATCCCTGCTAAATATTTCACGTGCATGTTATTCCCCGTAATCAATGAGCTGGACGTAGATCGTCCGTGTGAGAATCTTATACTAAAAAGATGACGAAAAGAAAAACCCCCGGGCATTTCTGCCCAGGGGTTTCTCTATTTCTGCGAGGTGCAGAACAACATGATTACATCATGCCGCCCATGCCACCCATGCCGCCCATACCACCAGCAGCACCTAAGTCAGCCCCATCGCCTTTCGGCAGATCGGTGACCATGCACTCGGTGGTGATCATCAGGCCAGCAACAGAAGCTGCGTACTGCAGAGCAGAACGGGTCACTTTGGTTGGGTCCAGGATACCCATGTCGATCATGTTGCCGTATTCTTCAGTTGCAGCGTTGTAACCGTAGTTACCGTCGCCCGCTTTCACGGTGTTAGCCACAACAGACGGTTCTTCACCGCAGTTCAGCACGATCTGACGCAGCGGGGATTCCATTGCGCGCAGCGCAACTTTGATACCCACGTTCTGGTCTTCGTTCTGACCACGCAGATCGCCCAGCTTGGAGGCTACGCGAATCAGCGCAACACCACCACCAGCAACCACGCCTTCTTCTACTGCAGCACGGGTCGCGTGCAGAGCATCTTCAACGCGTGCTTTCTTCTCTTTCATTTCAACTTCGGTCGCAGCACCGACTTTGATAACGGCAACGCCGCCTGCCAGTTTCGCTACGCGCTCCTGCAGTTTTTCACGATCGTAGTCGGACGTTGCTTCTTCGATCTGCTGGCGAATCTGAGTCACACGACCCTGGATTGCGTCTTCGTCACCCACGCCATCAATGATGGTGGTGGTGTCTTTGTTGATCACAACGCGTTTTGCCTGACCCAGATCTTCCAGGGTCGCTTTTTCCAGTTCCATACCGATCTCTTCAGAGATTACGGTACCACCGGTCAGAGTAGCGATATCCTGCAGCATTGCTTTACGACGGTCGCCGAAGCCAGGTGCTTTAACAGCAGCCACTTTCACGATGCCGCGCATGGTGTTAACCACCAGCGTTGCCAGTGCTTCGCCTTCAACATCTTCAGCGATGATCAGCAGCGGTTTGCCTGCTTTAGCAACGGCTTCCAGAACCGGCAGCATTTCGCGGATGTTGGAGATTTTCTTGTCAGCCAGCAGGATGAACGGGCTTTCCAGTTCTACTGCGCCAGTTTCCGGCTTGTTGATGAAGTAAGGAGACAGGTAGCCGCGGTCAAACTGCATACCTTCAACCACGTCCAGTTCGTCCTGCAGACCGGTACCGTCTTCAACGGTGATCACGCCTTCTTTACCGACTTTATCCATCGCTTCAGCGATCAGTTTACCTACGGTTTCGTCGGAGTTAGCGGAGATAGTACCAACCTGAGCGATAGCTTTAGAGTCAGAGCACGGTACAGACAGTGCTTTCAGCTCTTCAACCGCAGCAGCGACAGCTTTGTCGATACCACGTTTCAGATCCATCGGGTTCATGCCCGCAGCAACAGCTTTCAGGCCTTCAGTGATGATGGACTGAGCCAGTACGGTCGCGGTGGTGGTACCGTCGCCTGCTGCGTCGTTCGCTTTAGAGGCAACTTCTTTCACCATCTGCGCGCCCATGTTTTCGAACTTGTCTTCCAGTTCGATTTCACGTGCTACGGAAACACCATCTTTAGTGATGGTCGGTGCACCGAAAGATTTATCCAGAACCACGTTACGGCCTTTCGGACCGAGGGTAACTTTCACTGCATCTGCCAGTACGTTTACGCCGCGCAGCATTTTCACACGAGCGTCGTTACCGAATTTTACGTCTTTAGCTGCCATTATCTCTTTTCCTTAAATTCGTATGTTCAGTGTCGTTCGCGGATTACGCTTCAACAATTGCCAGAATGTCGCTTTCGGACATGATCAGCACTTCTTGGTTGTCGATCTTCTCGGACTTCACGCCGTAGCCATCGTTGAAAATAACGATGTCGCCGACTTTCACGTCCAGCGGCTGCACACTACCGTTTTCCAGGATGCGGCCCTTACCGACAGCGATGATTTCGCCACGAGTTGATTTACCTGCTGCAGAACCGGTCAGAACGATGCCGCCAGCTGATTTGGATTCAACTTCTTTACGTTTGACGATCACACGATCATGTAACGGACGAATACTCATTGATAGCTCTCCTTTGAGAAAGTCTTTATCAGTTATGGGTGACGCCGGCCCGTAAACGGATTTCCCGGCTAGTGACCAGAGAGATGGGGATGGGGTTATACCCCTTCAAGGGGGAAACTAAAAAAAAATTCTTATCAGGAGAAAATCCGGTCAAAACACCAACCCACCTCACATTTCGCACCAATTTCAGGGCCGCCGTCATCAGCAAATCTGATTGTGATACCATCGAAAATCTACGCAGTTGCCTGAATTTTAGGCGTAACCGGATAACGTTTCATGAGCGGACTAAAACAAGAGCTGGGACTGGCTCAGGGGATTGGCCTGTTATCGACATCATTATTAGGCACCGGTGTCTTTGCCGTTCCTGCACTGGCCGCACTTGTCGCGGGGAATAACAGCTTGTGGGCGTGGCCGATACTCATCGTGTTAGTTTTTCCGGTGGCCATCGTGTTTGCGATACTTGGCCGCCATTACCCCAGCGCCGGAGGTGTGGCGCATTTTGTTGGCATGGCGTTTGGGAATCATATGGAACGGGTGACCGGCTGGCTGTTTTTGTCGGTCATTCCCGTCGGTTTACCCGCCGCGCTCCATATTGCCGCAGGTTTTGGCCAGGCGATGTTTGGCTGGCACGGCGGGCAGTTGCTGCTGGCGGAACTGGGAACGCTTGTCCTGGTGTGGTACCTCGGTTCTCGCGGCGCCAGCTCAAGCGCGAACCTGCAAACCATCATCGCGGGTCTGATTGTGGCGCTGATTGTCGCCATCTGGTGGGCTGGCAAACTGCAACCCGCTGAAATCCCCTTCCCGGCGCCAGGCGATATCGACATGTCGGGACTGTTCTCTGCGCTGTCGGTGATGTTCTGGTGTTTTGTCGGCCTTGAAGCCTTCGCACACCTGGCGTCTGAATTCAAAAATCCTGAGCGCGACTTTCCGCGCGCCCTGATGATTGGCCTGGTGCTGGCGGGTTCAGTTTACTGGGCATGTACGGTGGTGGTGCTGCATTTTGGCGCCTACGGCGAGCAGATGGCGGCGGCGGCTTCGCTGCCTGAAATTGTCGTGCAGTTGTTTGGCGTCCAGGCGTTGTGGGTCGCCTGCGTTATTGGCTATCTGGCCTGTTTTGCCAGTCTGAACATTTATATTCAAAGTTTTGCCCGCCTGGTCTGGTCGCAAGCGCGAGACAAACCTGACCACTATCTGGCGCGCCTCTCCTCCCGCCAGATCCCGCACAATGCGCTGAATGCCGTCCTGGTATGTTGCGTTATCAGTACGTTATGTATTTATGCGCTCGACATCAACCTTGATGCGCTGATTGTCTACGCTAATGGCATCTTTATCATGATCTATCTGCTGTGCATGCTGGCAGGGTGTCGTTTACTGAAGGGACGCTATCGCGCGCTGGCGGTCATTGGCGGTTTGCTGTGCCTGCTTTTACTGGCGATGGTCGGCTGGAAAAGCCTGTACGCCATTATTATGCTGGCGGCGCTATGGCTGTTTTTGCCCAGGCGAAAACAGCCTGAAAGCCATTTATAGGCCGGATAAGCGCTGCGCCATCCGGCCTGGATGCCCGGTGGCGCTATACTTACCGGAACTACTACACTATTTAATCGCGGCGATCGTCTTTATGATCGATGCGATCGCGCTCCTCGTCCTTGCGCTGAAACTCGCCGTCAAACGTGTCGCCACCGCCGGTTCCGGCGCTAAAACCGCCGCCTGGCATCCGGGAGAAACGCAGGTGCGGCAGCAGTTTCATCGTCAGATGTTTCTGTACCGGCGGTAATAAAAGAAGAAGACCGAGGAAATCGGTGAAGAAACCCGGCAGGACCAGCAACAGACCGGCAATGATCAGCGACACGCTCTTGATCATCTCCGCAGCCGGGCTTTCTCCCGCTGCCATTTTCTGCTGCATCAGCAAAAAGTTTTTAAATCCTTGATTGCGCACCAGCGACATACCGACGATCGAAGAGAAGATCACCAGAATCAACGTCATCAGTACGCCCAGAACCTGGGAGACCTGGATAAAAATAGAAATCTCAATGTAAACATAGAGAAAGATGGCAATAAGTGGTATCCAGCGCAAAGGGTTCTCCTGTAGGTAACCGCTGTTTCAGCACGTCTGTTTGAATGATTGTGCAATTTGCATCCAACTTATATTGAGGTGCTTAGCAAAATTTCAAGCCATTTTTGGATATATTTATGGGAGTAATCCAAAAGGGGTGATCTATCTCACAAAATAATAAATAAGGAGTAATTAGCCACACTTAAAGTGATCCAGATTACGGTAGAAATCCTGAAGCAGCATATCATCTCGGACATCAGACCGATGTAGGGGATAATCGTCGGTCAGGAAACATTCGAAACCACATATATCCTGTGTGTTTAATGTAATTTTTTGGCAGCTTGAAAAAGAAGGTTCACATGTTAAACAACATTCGTATCGAAGAAGATTTGTTGGGTACCAGGGAAGTTCCAGCGGAAGCCTACTACGGTGTTCACACTCTGAGAGCGATTGAAAACTTCTACATTAGCAATAACAAAATCAGTGATATTCCTGAATTTGTTCGCGGTATGGTAATGGTGAAAAAGGCAGCGGCCCTGGCCAACAAAGAGCTGCAAACTATTCCTAAGAGTGTGGCAAATGCCATCATTGCCGCCTGTGATGAAGTTCTGAACAACGGCAAATGCATGGACCAGTTCCCGGTAGACGTTTACCAGGGCGGTGCAGGCACCTCCGTAAACATGAATACCAACGAAGTGCTGGCCAATATTGGGCTGGAACTGATGGGTCACCAGAAAGGTGAGTATCAGTACCTGAACCCGAACGACCACGTTAACAAATGTCAGTCCACCAACGACGCTTACCCGACCGGTTTCCGTATCGCGGTATACGCATCCCTCGTTAAACTGATTGATGCTATCAACCAGCTGCGCGAAGGCTTTGAGCGTAAAGCAGAAGAATTCCAGGGTATCCTGAAAATGGGTCGTACCCAGCTGCAAGATGCTGTGCCGATGACTCTGGGTCAGGAATTCCGTGCTTTCAGCGTACTGCTGAAAGAAGAAGTGAAAAACATTGGACATACCGCAGAACTGTTGCTGGAAGTTAACCTCGGCGCAACGGCAATCGGTACAGGTCTGAATACTCCTAAAGAGTACTCTCCATTAGCGGTACAGAAACTGGCTGAAGTCACTGGCTTTGCCTGTGTACCAGCTGAAGACCTGATTGAAGCGACCTCTGACTGCGGCGCTTATGTTATGGTACACAGCGCACTGAAACGTCTGGCTGTGAAGATGTCCAAAATCTGTAACGACCTGCGTTTGCTCTCTTCTGGCCCACGTGCCGGTCTGAACGAGATCAACCTGCCGGAACTGCAGGCGGGTTCTTCTATCATGCCAGCTAAAGTGAACCCGGTTATTCCAGAAGTCGTTAACCAGGTATGCTTTAAAGTTATTGGTAACGACATCACCGTGACCATGGCGTCTGAAGCAGGTCAGCTGCAGCTGAACGTAATGGAGCCGGTTATTGGTCAGGCAATGTTTGAATCTATCCATATCCTGAGCAACGCCTGCTACAACCTGCTGGAAAAATGCATTGACGGTATCACTGCTAATAAAGAAGTCTGTGAAGCATTCGTTTACAACTCAATCGGTATCGTCACTTACCTCAACCCGTTCATCGGCCACCACAACGGCGACATCGTTGGTAAAATCTGTGCTGAAACCGGTAAGAGTGTACGTGAAGTCGTACTGGAGCGCGGTCTGTTGACTGAAGCTGAGCTGGACGATATTTTCTCTGCACAGAACCTGATGCACCCTGCTTACAAAGCAAAACGCTATACTGATGAAAGCGAACAGTAATTGTACAGGGTAGTACCACAAGAGGCACGTCTGATGACGTGCCTTTTTTCTTATTAGAAGTTACTTAAAAACAACAATTTAATATCAACTTGTTAAACAACAAGGAAGGCTAATATGATAGTTGTAGAACTTATCATCGTTTTGCTGGCAATCTTTTTGGGCGCCAGACTTGGGGGCATTGGTATAGGATTTGCAGGTGGGCTTGGCGTTTTGGTTCTTGCAGCCATAGGCGTTAAGCCCGGTAATATCCCGTTCGATGTTATTTCCATCATCATGGCGGTTATCGCTGCCATCTCTGCCATGCAGGTCGCAGGCGGTCTGGACTATCTGGTTCACCAGACAGAAAAACTGCTGCGTAAAAACCCGAAATACATCACGATCCTCGCTCCGATTGTGACTTATTTCCTGACTATCTTTGCAGGTACAGGCAACATCTCTCTGGCAACTCTGCCAGTTATCGCTGAAGTGGCGAAGGAACAAGGGATCAAACCTTGCCGTCCGCTCTCCACTGCGGTGGTTTCTGCACAGATCGCCATTACCGCGTCGCCAATCTCTGCGGCGGTGGTCTACATGTCTTCCGTCATGGAAGGTCATGGCATCAGCTACATTCACCTGCTGTCCGTGGTCATTCCGTCCACCCTGCTGGCGGTGCTGGTGATGTCCTTCCTGGTCACCATGTTGTTTAACTCTAAACTTTCTGACGATCCGGTATACCGTAAGCGTCTGGAAGAAGGTTTGGTTGAGCTGCGCGGCGAGCGTCAGGTTGAGATCAAGTCCGGTGCGAAATCATCCGTTTGGTTGTTCCTGCTGGGCGTAGTTTGTGTTGTGGCTTATGCCATCATCAACAGCCCGAGCCTCGGCCTGGTCGCTAAACCGCTGATGAACACCACCAACGCAATTCTGATCATCATGCTGAGCGTCGCGACGCTGACCACCATTATCTGCCGCGTTGAGACTGACTCTATCCTGAACTCCAGCACCTTCAAAGCAGGGATGAGCGCCTGTATTTGTATCCTGGGTGTGGCATGGCTGGGCGACACCTTCGTTTCTGCCAACATCGACTGGATCAAAGAGACTGCTGGTAGCGTGATTCAGGGTCATCCTTGGTTGCTGGCGGTGATCTTCTTCTTTGCTTCTGCACTGCTGTACTCTCAGGCTGCAACGGCTAAAGCACTGATGCCGATGGCGCTGGCGCTGAACGTTTCTCCGCTGACTGCTGTGGCTTCTTTCGCAGCTGTTTCCGGTCTGTTCATTCTGCCGACCTACCCGACGCTGGTTGCGGCGGTTCAGATGGATGACACCGGTACAACCCGTATCGGTAAGTTAGTCTTTAACCATCCGTTCTTCATCCCAGGTACGCTGGGCGTTGTGCTTGCTGTTTGCTTCGGCTTCCTGCTGGGCAGCTTCATGCTGTAAGTGTTACCCGCGGGGCGTTCATACGCCCCGCACTCCTTTCCCCGCTTTGACTAACATCCTTCCCTCGTCCGTTGTATAGTGACCACTCTCTTGCTGGTCATTCTGTCCTTTCGAGGTGTTTATGCTTGATGTTAACAGTCAGGATATGTCCATCCCCGATGCCGTTGTGGTGCTCTGTACCGCGCCGGATGAAGCAACAGCCCAGGACCTGGCGGCCAAAGTGCTGGCAGAAAAGCTGGCGGCATGCGCCACGCTCATCCCCGGAGCCACTTCCCTCTATTACTGGGAAGGGAAACTGGAACAGGAATACGAAGTGCAGATGATCTTCAAATCCTCGGTTTTGCACCAGCAAGCGCTTCTTGACTGCCTGAAGTCTCACCACCCCTATCAAACACCCGAACTTCTGGTTTTACCCGTTACTCACGGAGACAATGATTACCTCTCATGGCTCAACGCATCCTTACGCTGATCCTGCTGCTGTGCAGCACATCCGTCTTCGCCGGATTATTTGACGCGCCTGGTCGCTCGCAATTTGTGCCTGCTGACCAGGCATTTAGCTTTGATTTTCAGCAGAATCAGCATGACCTTAATCTCTCCTGGCAGGTGAAAGAAGGTTATTACCTTTATCGCAAGCAAATCACTATCACGCCGTCTCAGGCAGAGATTGCCGCGGTACAGCTTCCGGCTGGCGTCTGGCACGAAGACGAATTTTATGGCAAAAGCGAAATCTACCGCCAGCGGTTGACGATTCCGGTGACGGTCAACCAGGCAGCGTCTGGCGCGACATTAACCGTCGTCTATCAGGGATGCGCTGACGCCGGTTTCTGCTACCCGCCAGAGACCAAAACCGTGCCGCTGAGCCAGGTGCTTGCCAGTACAGATGTGCAACCGGCGACGCCCCCTTCAGCAACGCAACCAGAAAACGCATCGCAACCAGACAGCCAACTGCCCTTTTCCGCATTGTGGGCATTGCTGATAGGGATTGGCATTGCGTTTACGCCATGCGTTCTGCCGATGTACCCGCTCATTTCCGGTATCGTGCTGGGCGGCAAACAGCGCCTCTCAACCGGACGCGCCCTGCTGCTGACCTTTATCTACGTTCAAGGGATGGCGCTGACCTACACCGCGCTTGGCCTGGTTGTCGCGGCTGCCGGATTACAGTTTCAGGCCGCGTTGCAGCATCCTTACGTCTTAATCGGCCTGGCGGTGGTGTTTACCCTGCTGGCGCTGTCGATGTTTGGCCTGTTTACACTACAGCTCCCCTCTTCGCTGCAAACGCGCCTCACGCTGATGAGTAATCGTCAGCAGGGTGGATCGCCTGGCGGTGTGTTTGCGATGGGGGCGATTGCCGGGCTGATCTGCTCGCCGTGCACCACCGCGCCGTTAAGCGCTATTTTGCTGTATATCGCCCAGAGCGGAGACATGTGGTTCGGTGGCGGGACGCTCTATCTCTACGCGCTGGGAATGGGGTTACCGCTGATTCTGGTCACCGTCTTTGGCAACCGCCTGCTGCCAAAAAGCGGCCCGTGGATGGAACATGTCAAAACGGCCTTTGGGTTTGTCATCCTCGCGCTCCCCGTCTTTTTGCTCGAGCGTATCATCGGCGACGAATGGGGCCTGCGTCTGTGGGCGCTACTGGGCGTTGTCTTCTTTGGCTGGGCATTTATCACCAGTCTGCAGGCAAAACGGCGCTGGATGCGCATGGTACAGATTGTCCTGCTGGCTGCAGCGCTGGTCAGCGTGCGTCCGTTGCAGGATTGGGCGTTCGGGAACGCAACGGCGCAAACGCAGGCACATCTGAACTTTACACCTGTCGCCTCGGTCGATGACTTAACGCAGGCGCTGGCGCGCGCCAAAGGCAAACCCGTGATGCTGGATCTGTATGCTGACTGGTGCGTCGCCTGTAAAGAGTTCGAGAAATATACCTTCAGCGATCCGCAGGTACAGCAGGCATTAGGTGATACCGTGCTGTTACAGGCCAATGTCACCGCCAACAACGCGCAGGATGTGGCCTTACTGAAGCACCTCCATGTGCTGGGATTGCCCACAATTTTGTTCTTTGACGCGCAGGGGAATGAACACCCACCAGCGCGGGTAACGGGCTTTATGGATGCGGCGACCTTTAGCGCACATTTGCGCGATCGGCAACCGTGAGCGACACTTGCAAAAGGAAAAACAGAGGAAATTACCGTGCAACGTGAAGATGTCCTGGGAGAAGCCCTAAAATTACTTGAGACTCAAGGGATAGCAACGACCACGCTGGAGATGGTCGCCGAAAGCGTTGATTATCCGCTCGACGAACTGCAACGTTTTTGGCCGGATAAAGAGGCGATTCTCTATGATGCGTTACGTCATCTGAGTCATCAGATAGAGACCTGGCGCCGTCAGCTTATACTGGATGAAACACTGAGTGCAGAGCAAAAGCTCCTGGCACGCTACAGCGCCTTGTCAGAATGTATGATTAATCACCGCTATCCAGGCTGCCTGTTTATCGCCGCCTGCACGTTTTATCCTGATCCCTCCCATCCCATTCACCAACTGGCGGATCAACAAAAACGGGCGGCGCACGATTTTACCCACGAGTTGCTGACCACGCTGGAAATTGACGACCCGGCCATGGTCGCCCGGCAGATGGAGCTGGTGCTGGAGGGGTGTCTCAGCCGTATGCTGGTGAACCGCAGCCAGGCCGATGTCGATACTGCGCATCGCCTGGCGGAAGATATCCTGCGGTTTGCTCAGTGCCGTAAGTCGGGCGCACTGACCTGATCCACCTATCGCTCCCCTTCTGATGCGCATATAATTTCAGCAATACTGATACATAAAGGGAATTATATGCGCCGTCTCCCCCTCATTGCGGCAGCAGGATTGTTTTCAATCCCGCTCTTTGCCGCACCGTTAACGGGTTTTTCGTTTGACCACAAAGACTGGGAACTCTCCTGCGACAATACCGGCACCTGCCGTGCCGCAGGTTACGGCGTCAATACCGGAGAAATCAGCGTCTTACTGGCCCGTCAGGCAGGCCCAGGACAGCAGGTCACCGGACTGACGACCTTTGCACAAATCCAAAGCGATATCCCTGCCGATGCCAGCGTGAGTATGTTCATTGATGATCAATCGCAGGGAACCCTCACGGCCAAAGACAAAGAGCATTTCCGTTTCAACACCTCACAAATCAGCGCCCTGCTTCAGGCGCTGATTCAGGACAAAAAAATTGAGATTGCGCTAAATGGGCAGCGCAAAACGCTCTCCAGCGCAGGTGCCAATGCCGTGTTGCTGAAAATGGATGAATTCCAGAAGCGGATAGGCACCCAGAGTGCTCTGCTGCGTAAAGGCAAGGCCGGCGATGAAAACGTACTGGCGGCGGTTCCGGCACCTGTCATTATTGCCGCCCCCGTAACACCTTCAGCACCCGCAACGCCATTAACTGCGGATCAACGCACGTTGTTAGAGACAAAACTCACCAATGACTGCGACGACTGGGATAACGAGAATATCCCGGCCAAAGACCGCCAGTTAACGCTCACCGCCATTGATAAATCGCATACCCTGATCCAGGGACTCTGCTGGCGCGCCGCGTATAACGAAGGCTATGCCATGTGGGTGGTGGACAACGCATTGACCAGCGACCCACAGCTCATCACGACCGATGCCACCAGCTATGCCGATGGCGTGATTACATTCTTCAATAAAGGTCGCGGTATCGCCGACTGCGTCAGCGGAGAAGAGTGGGTGTGGGACGGCAAAACATTTGTGCGTAGCCTGAAATACACCACTGGCGATTGCCGGGAAATCGTCCTCGGCGGTACCTGGATGTTACCGACCTTTGTTAGCCAGGTTGAAGCGGCGCAAAAAGTCAGTGAGCATGACAATGCGCGGTGATTTTAAGCAAAATAACCCAATCCGCTACAGAATCGCCGCAAAGATAAGCAATCAGACAACAAAACGAGAAATCTGGTTGACGGGGGATACAGATTACGGTTTAATGCGCCCCGTTGCCCGGATAGCTCAGTCGGTAGAGCAGGGGATTGAAAATCCCCGTGTCCTTGGTTCGATTCCGAGTCCGGGCACCACTATTCTAAAGAACCCGCCCAAAAGGCGGGTTTTTGCTTTCTGGGGTTTCGGTAGATTTCTGTTCAGCGATGCCACCTGAAGCCAGTTCACTGACACCGACAAACGGTTTTAACATTCCCCCTCAGCATTCCACCTTCCTCCCTGGTCACCATGCCCCGGTTTGTTGGTCTGTAAGTTACCTCAAAGCACTATTCCCAACCTGTATACCTATCTGGTGGATTCATCACCACAAGGCAACCTCCGGTCATTGTCCGGTCTGGAGAAGGGAAGCATTCGCATTTCCCTTCTGATCTGGCAAAGCATTAGCGCAACAGATTCATATCCAGATTTTCGTGAATTGTCAGAATCACTTCACGCATGGTTGCAAAAATACTGTCTTCACCACGATCATAGAGTTTTGATCCTACTCACGTAACATCGATACTGAATGTCATTACAAATCATGAACCTATCACCAGGAAAAAACCGTTCTCGGATAAAAAGCTCACTAAAACATTTATTTCAGCACTTAAAAACAAGCTGGTGCAGACTGAGAGTCAGGCACAAAGGAAGCGAGGTTACACATCGTGGCGAGAGTTTTGTAGCGTGCGAACACGGCATTGTTCATCGAAAGGTCAACAATTTGCGCTTTCATACCATGCTGGCAGGCGCGATAAGCATATCCAAGCTGGAAGGTTCGGTTGCGCATTTGGCACCAATAACACTGATGTTTGGCTTCATACGTGAGGATTAAATCGCACCTTCCCTGGACTCGTCGCTTTACGCGGCGAGTCTTTTTAACTCATCTCACTATCCCTCGCGCCGAGTGCTCCCAAAACCTCTCAAATACAGTAGCGATGGCATAATCACTGAACAATGCCTTAACTGCTACCTTCACCTCATCAATCGATAAAGACTGCTGGTAAAGCATACTGTAAAGAGAAAGTACAAAATCCTGCTGTTCGAAGTCTAATGCCAGAAAGGCGAGTGCATTAACATTTATTCCTGCAGGTTTCGCATGATTCCCCCCCGCCATCACAAACGGTGGCACGTCTTGCACCACACCAGATTGGTCGACAATCTTTGCATGAGCACCCAGTACACAGAACTGGTGAATGGCACACATAAAACCAACCTGTGCCCCATCATCAAGCCTTACGTGCCCGGCAAGACCGCTGTGCTCCCCCACCAATGTACCGTTACCCACCACACAATCATGCCCAATATGGACGTTATTCAAAAGGCGGTTATCGTTACCAATCGTCGTGCAACTCAATCCCTGTATCGTCCCTCGATGTATCGTCACATTTTTGCCGAAGTGATTTCTGTCACCAATCACCACACAGGTGGATTCATTCTCGTATTTAAGATCCTGATTAATCTCACCTATAGAAGAAGATTGCCCAATCGTATTGTCGCGGCCAATGATCGTGCGACCATTAATGACAGAATACGCCCCAACTACAGTTCCTTCACCAATAACCACACCGGTGGAAATAATACAAAATGGACCAATGTTCACATGGGCACCAAGCACCACACCTGGCTCAACCACGCTATTACGGGCCACCCTAGCTTGCGGGGACATTAACATCAATATTTCCTGATGAAGACACAAGATGTACCGCATCATCATCGGTTAATTGTTAATCCAATCAGTGGATTAACAAACAGGGGACGTGAATGGAAAGAAAGCTTCGCCATTCGGAACATCGTTAAGGAGGGTAGATCCAGTGAAGGGCTTATCGACAGCGTTAGCATAATGAAATGTTATTCACATTACGCCATTTATTTTTTATTAATTTGAATGAACTTTATGAGTTTCGCGAGTGGGTAATGACTCTTCTTTAGGCGTTATTGAAAAAATTGAACTTTTGCCGGGTTGCAGGCTCAGATCACTCATCATCCTGATAAAACCGGCTATCCCGTGGCAAAGCAAACGTTCAGAATGGCCAACTGGAAGAACGACAACAAGACCCTCATCAACCGTGGCACTCACTTTCTGGTTGGACGAACCGGTCATTCAGGCTTGGTACGAAAGCGGCACGCCGTCATCACGGGACCGCCCGCAGCACTACTCTGACCTTGTCATCTCCACCGTACTGATGATCACTTGTTCAGACCTGTCATTAAACAATGTCACTGATGCAGAGGCGCTCCCTGGACTCATCCGCCAGACATACCGAAAAATCAACGCGGTTGCCGCCGATGGTGCTTACGATACGCGGCGTTGTCACGATGACCTTCGCCAGAAGAAAATCAGGGCACCTATCCCTCCCCGTACCGGAGTAATGCCGATTAGTTAAGGATCGATTGACCGATCCAGTGGCTGTGTAAAAATTCGGAAATCGTCCTTGTTTCTGAATTTTATATGCGTATCGCTCAGGTTCTTGAACTTGCCTCCCATGATGACTCATACCATAACCACATGACTTCTTTGTGGATTATCTCGACCCTGAACTTATCTCACGTTGCCAGGAAGAAACCGGGGCAGTCACGCTGCCTCAACGCCGCTTCCCGACTGGTGTGGACTGACGCTGCCTGGTGTATTCTGGCGCACCCCGGATATCGCCCCGTAATTCATGACGTTCTTCTCCCGGCTAATCAGTATGCGGCATAAAAAGTTCATCATGCCCTGGGGCGTGAAGCAAACACAGTGCCTGCAGCAGAAATGGCTTAGAAGTGTCTGATTATCTCTGGTAATTCATTATGGGTATGGCAGAGACCCTTTTACCGTTATGTTCTTTTTTTTCGTAAGCGTACGCCGTGCCGCCTCACTGATACCATGACACCATAGTGGAGGCGTTTGCTGAATTAATTCCGACACCGAATGCTTGACCAATAATTTTCAGTCGTAAAAATGAGAAAGCCCCAGCAATAAAACACCGGGGCTTTTAAGATACTTTCAAATTAATATTTAACATTCATCAACTTAATTATTTAATACTACTGCTATAGATGTACATGTTTTTACAGGATATATCGGTACTTCAGATGCTGCTATCCTCCTAAAATCCTATTAGATAAATTTCTATCCTGTTTATTTCATTGAGAATTATCCTGACGACTTTTCTCAATGAGTACATCGCCCGCGCGATATATACTCTTTGATGCGTTGCCTTACTATCTTCGCCGTCTTTTCGATGCCGTATCTGCTAGCTATCTAACCGCGAAATAACCATCAACAACAAGGCCTTACATCATCGCGCCATCATCCACATTATGCGATTGTAGAGATATACTACGTGACCTTAAAACCTCTTCACACGGGGCATAAACTTTCTGCTCAATATTGAAGAACCCAAACAAAAAACACTTCGTGGCCTTTATCGCATCTAACTTACTTAGCCTGGTAAGTCGTACCGCTTAATAACACTTTAACTTAATCCCACATCAGATATAAGGTCAATCTACTCGTTATTAATCGCCTGTCAACACTGTATTTTAATACAGTATTTATAAGATAATTCGTACCCGCATCACACGAAATAATCAAGACTCACTGACCTTTGGTTTGATGCACCCACAGCAAGACTGATACGGGAATTACGGGTGCAGATAGCGGTATTAATTCTAGTCAAATCAAGCACGCGTTTTGAAAATCCCCGTGTCCTTGGTTCGATTCCGAGTCCGGGCACCACTATTCTAAAGAACCCGCCCAAAAGGCGGGTTTTTGCTTTTTAGCGATCAGCCAGATTTCTGGTCGTGCTGTCCATAGGTTCTACCGCTTCCCCCTGCACTACATCCGAGTACTTTCCCTTAGCAACACACCGCTCCTCCGGTCCCTCTGCCCCGTTCTGCTGATTTTCAGACAGGGAGCATCACGGTTTGTCCGAGGTTTCTTTTTTTGCCTTATCCGCGGCCTTGTTGGTATGTTTCGGGGCGACGTCACTGAGTGAGTCCTCTGCGTCTTTCTCTTTACGCGCGACTTCGTCCATGATGAGTCGATAGGCGATGTAGTACTTGTAGATGTTACTCACGTAGGTGACCGTCTCAGCACCTATCTGCTCAGCGGCCAGATATTCCACGTTGCCAAACCAGACATCAGGATCAAAGCCGCGCGTCTTTGTTTCGGCGCGTAGCCGGGCAATGCGGGCTGCCCCCGCGTTGTATGAGGCAAACGAGAAGAGCGCCTTATCAAGCTGGGTCATCGGCTCATCACCGTAGTAATTGTCTATCATCCAGCGCATGTATTTCACCCCAGCATGAATGTTGGGATCCAGCTTCCGGATATCGCCCACTTTCATTTCCTTGCCCGTACGCGGCATCACCTGCATCACGCCAATGGCCCCCACATGGCTGCGGGCTGACTGGTTGAGCCGCGACTCCTGATAACCCTGAGCGGCCATCAGCAGCCAGTCCACGTCATAGCGATCGCCGTACTTTCTGAACAAAGCCACCATATTCAGCAGTTTGCGACGCTCCTTCTCCGCTGCGGCACTTTTGACATACTTTGCGCTCTTCAGATAGCGAAACAAAAGGATGTTACCCAGTTTGCTGCCCTGGCCATTTTCCTTAACGAAGTCATTCAGTAACGCGAGAAGTTCAGGGCTATTTTTGCGTACAGCCCACGCGATATTGGCATCGTCGCGCAACACGATATCCTCGTGTATCTGAATTTTTGGAAACACCTGTTTCCAAAACTCTGCTTTATGCCGATCGACGACGATCAGCGGGATAAGACCGGCATTCAGCATCTCGATAAGATCTTCATCCTCAAGTGATTCAGGGGCTTCCTCGAGAAAAACGGGGGGACGTGAGGCTTTAGCAAAGCGTGCATTAAGCGCCTTCAGGCTCTCGTAATAGCTTGATGAGGGACGCACAAACACCGTCTTACCCGAGAGTTGATCCAGGGTCTCTACCTTAGGGGAGTTGGGGCCCGAGAGCAGCAGTTCTTTGACATTGAGATACAGGGGGATGGTGAAATCCACGAGTTTCTGACGATCCGGGGTAATCGTCAGATTCGCAGCTGCGATATCTCCCCGCCCCTCGTTGAGGGCCATAAACAGCTGATCACGCGCCACCAGCACGAAGATAATGCGGACTTTGAGGTGACGTTGTTTTAGCTTGTCCTCCTTCAGTAACCTGGCGTTGAGTTCGCGCTCAAACGCCATAAACACATCATGGGTGGCTCCGCGCTGTGTTCCCTTGTTGATGAAGAAAAACGTCTTACTGTAAGTCGTCAGTACCCGGATCACCCGGCGATCGAGCATCCCTGGCAGATCCCCCACCCAGGGTTGCAGCAGTTCATCCATGTTGACTTCGAGCACCTCTCGCTCCTCCTGCTGAGGCTGATCACCTTCAGCAGAATCAGCGTTAGACTGGCCTTGCTCAGCAGTTACAGCAGGCGGCTGATTTTGCTCAGCAGAAGCAGCATACACGGGGGCGACGAGCAGCAGTGCGGTAATAAGGGCGATGAAAAAACGGTGAAACGAGAGGGCATTCATGGCGAGAGACTCCGCATGGCGCATCCTTTCATTTTAGCCAACACCGGAACTCTCTGACGTATATCTGGTGCACTTCGACAGTTTCCAGAAACTGCGTTACGCCAGTGATGACGCGTTTAAAAACCCAAATCTTGCGCCGCTCGGCAGAAATCATTGTCCTGACTTGCATTTTTATCCCTTGTGCACTGCACTCAAATTCAGGAGACAATCGACAACGCCGGGTGAGAATGATGGGGATCAGCGACGCAGCGTGGGAGGGAACGTATCGGCTTCCGGGAGGCATAAACCCCACCCGTTGTCATGGCATACACCTGAATAAACAAGGAATGTCCTTGTGAGCCTCGCCATTGAATTTGTCGGTATCTGCAAAGCATTTGGCCCGGTGCGCGTGTTGCATGGGGTGAGTTTTACGCTGGCGCCGGGAAAAATATATGGCCTGTTGGGGGAAAACGGCGCCGGTAAATCAACCCTGATGAAAATTCTCGCCGGTTACGAACAGGCCAGCGAGGGAGAAGTGCGTATTGACGGTACGGCCCGTCACTTCCGTTCTTCGCGTGACGCCGAACAAGCCGGGGTGGTATTGATCCATCAGGAATTCAATCTTGCCGAGCACCTCACGATTGCCCAAAATATTTTCCTCGGCCATGAATACAAACGGGGTTGGCTGCTGGATGAGCGCGCCATGGAACAGGCGAGCGCGCGCTGTCTTGCCGACGTCGGTCTCAGGATCTCCCCGAATACGCTGATACGGCGGCTGATCGTCGCAGAGAAGCAGTTGGTCGAGATAGCCAAAGCGTTATCACGCCAGGCGCGTTTGTTAATCATGGACGAACCCACCGCCACGCTGACCCCAGCGGAAACAGAACGATTATTCGCCCTGATAGGCAAGCTTAAGGAAGATGGGGTCACCATCATCTATATTTCTCACAAACTGGATGAGGTCAAACACCTCACCGATGAGGTCATCGTGATGCGCGATGGCCGCTTCGTTACCCGCGCCGCCACCGCCGATCTCACGCGCCAGCAGATGGCAAACCTGATGGTTGGGCGTGACATGTCCGACATGTTTCCCCCGAAGCGTTCACCTGCCAGAGAGGCGCCCATTGCCCTGGCCGTCGAGGGGCTGTCAGTACCTGGCTGGATCGACGAGCTCAGCTTTAACGTTCGCGCGGGCGAGATCCTCGGTTTCGCCGGTCTGGTCGGCGCCGGACGCACTGAGGCTTTTGAAGCCATCGTGGGGCTGCGGCCACGCAGTGCCGGTACACTGACGCTGGGAGGAAAAAAAGTTCGGCCCGGCAACCCACGCGACGCCATGCGTCATGGCCTCACGTATATGCCGGAAGATCGCAAAGGTAAGGGCTTGCATATCAATCTGGGGTTGAGTGAAAACCTGACGCTGATGACGCTGGAACGCTACGCCACGCCTTTACTCAATCAGCGCGCTGAGCGGGAAGCGCTTGAGCAGGCGGTAACGGTCTTTGGGCTAAAAGTGGGTGATCTTAGCGCCAGGGCGCGCATGCTCTCCGGGGGAAATCAACAAAAACTGGTGCTGGCCAAATACCTGCACCCGGACCCAAGCGTCATCGTGCTCGATGAGCCCACCCGTGGCGTTGATGTGGGGGCCAAAAGAGACATCTATTTTTTGATCCAACGACTTGCCACAGAAGGACGCGCCGTGATCGTCATCTCCAGCGAGTTGATAGAACTGATCGGTTTGTGCCATCGCGTACTGGTGTTACGTGCGGGGCGGTTGCAGGCAGAGCTTTGCGCTGAGAATCTGAACGAAGAGGAGCTGATCACCTATGCAACCGGCACCCGCTGATCTTTTCGTTGTCTTCCGTCGCACCTGGTCGCACCTTTCGGGATTTGGCCCACTGATTGGGTTGATTCTGTTGTGTATCACCGGCACCCTGCTTAACCCGGATTTTGCCACCCTCGACAACCTGATGAATGTACTGACCCGCACTGCGTTTATCGGCATCATCGCGGTGGGCATGACCTTTGTCATTATGTCCGGTGGTATCGATCTTTCGGTGGGCTCCATGGCCGCACTGATCGCAGGCTGTGTGATCCTGTTTATGAATCACTTCACCGGTAATCCCCTGACTGGCGTGGTGTTAGGGGCGTTGTTTGCTCTGGTGCTGGGCGCACTGTTTGGTTCCTTGCATGGCTTGCTGATTACCAAAGGGCAGATCGAAGCCTTTGTCGTCACCCTGGGCACCCTGGGTATCTTTCGGGCTTGCCTGACCTGGCTGGCGGATGGGGGTGCGCTCACGCTCGCTGACACTCAGGCGGATATCTACAGTCCTGTCTATTATGGCAGTTTGCTCGGCGTGCCCATCCCGGTGTGGGTATTTGCCATCGTGGCACTGGCGGGCGGGCTGCTACTCAACCGTACCGCTTTTGGCCGCTATGCGCAGGCCATCGGATCTAACGAGCAGGTCGCGCGTTATGCCGCGATCCGCGTCGATCGCATCAAGATCCTGACCTATGCGCTACTCGGTTTCTGTGTGGGGATCGCCACCTTGCTGTATGTTCCACGGCTGGGTTCCGCCACCCCGAGTACCGGCTTGTTGTGGGAGCTGGAAGCCATCGCTGCCGTGGTGGTGGGCGGAACGACCCTCAAGGGAGGGGAAGGACGCATTGTCGGTACGGTGATCGGCGCTATCCTGCTTTCCGTGATCAGTAACATTCTTAATCTCACCAGCATCATCAGCGTTTATCTCAACGCCGCCGTTCAGGGGGTGGTCATTATCATCGTCGCTTTTCTGCAACGCGGGCGCTGAGGGAGTGGTAACAGAGGAAATCCGCGGGCGCGCGGGCAAACCGTTTGATTTACTGGAGATAACTTGATGAATAAAGCGCTTCGCATTATTGGTGCCAGTGTCCTTGCCTGCTCGCTCAACACTAGCTGGGCGGCAGAGAGTGTAACGCTGGGTGTCTCTATCCCCACGGCCACCCACAGCTTCACCTCCGGGATCGTCTGGTGGGCCAACAAGGCCAAAGCAGATTTAGAGAAAGAACATCCCGATCTCAAGGTCATCGTGAAAACGGCCGCCAACGCCCCCGAACAGGCTAATCAATTGCAGGATCTGTTAACGGTTAACAAAATGAACACCCTGGTGATTTTCCCCTTTGAATCCGCAACGCTGACCAAGCCGGTGGCGCAGGTGAAGGATAAAGGCGTGTACGTTACGGTCGTTGACAGAGGGTTGACTGACACCAAAGCCCAGGATGCTTACGTTGCCGGCGACAATACCGCATTTGGCAAACTGCCTGCCGAATATTTGGCGAAGGTCATGGACGGTAAAGGCGAACTGGTCGCCTTGCGCGGCATTCCGACCACGCTGGATAACGAGCGTTTTGACGCCTTCACTGCCGTTATCAAACAACACCCTGAAATGAAAATTCTTGATGCCAAATACGGCAACTGGAACCGGGATGATGCCTTCAAAGTGATGCAAGACTTCCTCACGCGCTATAAGCATATTGATGCCGTCTGGGCTGCCGATGATGATATGGCGGTGGGCGTGCTCAAGGCCATTGACCAGGCTAAACGTGATGACATCAAAATCGTCTTTGGTGGCGCGGGTGCCAAAGGGGCGATCAAAACGTTAATGGAGGGAAGCGATCCACGCATCCAGGCTAACGTCTCCTATTCACCCAAGTTTATCTACGATGCGATCAAACTGACCGCAGAGGCACGCTTACAGGGCAAGGAACTGCCTGCCAAAACCATTATTCCTTCGGTGTTGATCACCAAAGAGAATGCCAAAGATTTCTACTTCCCTGATTCACCGTTCTGAGTTTATGTATATGCGGGGTGTGCAGATCACCCCGCAACACCCACTTTCACCGCATGATGAAGGAGTTGCGCATGAAAACCCTCAAAGGGCCGGCTGTCTTTCTTGCACAATTTATCGGTGACCGCCCTCCCTTCGATACGTTGCAGGGGTTAGCTGGCTGGGCCGCAGGTCTGGGGTTCAACGGGGTGCAACTCCCCACCAATCATCCCCATCTGTTCGATTTGAACCAGGCGGCACACAGTCAAACCTATTGTGACGAGGTCGCCGGACAGCTGGCAGAGCATGGGCTCGTCATCACAGAGCTTTCTACTCACCTGCAGGGACAACTGGTAGCGGTGCATCCGGCCTATGATTCCCTGTTTGATCAGTTCGCTGCGCCAGAAGTGCGGGGGAAACCGACTGCACGTACCGAGTGGGCGGTGAATCAACTGATGGCGGCGGCGAAGGCCTCCCAGCGTCTGGGGTTAACGGCACATGCGACCTTTAGCGGCGCCCTCGCCTGGCCTTATCTTTATCCCTGGCCCCAGCGACCGGCAGGGCTTGTCGATGAAGCCTTTGCCGAGCTGGCACGTCGTTGGCGTCCTGTCCTGGATGCGTTTGATGAGCAGGGTGTTGACGTTTGTTATGAGCTACATCCCGGTGAAGATTTGCACGATGGGGTGACGTTCGAGCGTTTTCTGGCGGCACTGGATGCGCATCCGCGCGCCAATATCCTCTATGACCCCAGCCACTTCTTATTGCAACAACTTGATTATCTGGCGTTTATCGACATATACCATCAGCGGATCAAGGCGTTTCACGTGAAAGATGCCGAGTTTCGCCCCTCCGGGCGTCAGGGTGTGTATGGAGGGTATCAGGATTGGCTGGACCGTGCAGGGCGTTTTCGCTCACTCGGTGACGGCCAGATAGACTTTACGGCGATTTTCTCGAAGCTGACCCAGTATGACTATTCAGGCTGGGCCGTGCTGGAGTGGGAGTGTGCCCTTAAACACCCAGAGAGCGGCGCTGCTGAAGGGGCGCAGTTTATCCGCCAGCACATCATTCGGGTGGCGGAGCATGCCTTTGATGACTTTGCCGACAGCCGTCTCGATCCTGCTCAGTTATCCACCTTGCTGGGACTGGGAGCAAAAACATGAATCGCCGTCTGCGTCTTGGCATGGTGGGCGGTGGACAAGGTGCCTTTATCGGTGCCGTACACCGAATGGCCGCACGGCTGGATGATCACTACGAACTGGTGGCGGCGGCCCTCTCTGGCGATCCCGACAGAGCGGCGGCCAGTGCGGCTGAACTGGGACTCCCGCGCAGTTACAGCGATTTTCGCGAAATGGCGCGGCTAGAGTCTGCTCGTCCGGACGGCATAGAAGTTGTCGCTATCGTGACACCGAATCATCTGCATGCCCCTGTAGCAACCGCTTTTCTTGACGCGGGTATCCATGTGATCTGCGATAAACCGCTGGCGCTGACGCTCGGGGAAGGAGAAGCACTGGCCGCACTGGCAAAACGGCAGCAGCGGCTGTTTGCCGTAACGCACACCTACAGCGGATACCCAATGGTGCGCCATGCCCGCGCTCTGGTGGCTGCAGGTGAACTTGGCGAGCTGCGTTATGTGCAGGTGGAATATCTTCAGGACTGGCTGGCAGAACCTCTGGAAGCCAGTGGTCATCGACAGGCGGCCTGGCGCACCGATCCCACGCGGGCCGGTCAGGCAGGTTGCCTGGGGGACATCGGTACCCATGCCTGGCATCTCGCCGCCTTTGTCAGTGGTCAGTTGCCGGGGGCGCTCAGCGCCGAGCTTCACACCTTTGTCCCCGGCAGGCGGGTTGACGATCATGTTCAGGTCTGGATGCGTTATCCCAATGGCGGCCGGGGTTCACTGATTGCAAGTCAGGTCGCCAGCGGCGAGGAAAACCGACTAGTGCTGCGTCTCTACGGCTCTCTAGCCAGTTTAGTCTTCAGTCAGGAGGAGCCGAACCAGCTTTGGTTTACCCCACTTGCGGGTCAGGCACAGCGGCTGACACGGGGACGCAGCGTAAGTTCGGCGGCAACACATGCCACTCGCATACCAGCGGGTCATCCGGAGGGTTATCTGGAAGCTTTCGCTCAGCTGTATACCGATGCAGCACTGCGCATTCATGCCATGCAGGCTGGAGTTGCTCCCCCGCCTGAGACAGACGATCTTCCCTGTGTGGGAGAGGGGGTGAACGGCATGCGTTTTATTGATGCGGTATTAGACAGTCACCGTGCAGGTGGTGCCTGGATACCGCTATAAATCCATTCCTCACCGAAATGGTGAGCTTCTGGACAGACGGTTTTCAACCATAGTTGGCTTGTGTTTATGGAAGAATGTGTTTGTATCATGCCTGATGGCGCTGCGCTTATCAGGCCTACAAGTCGGATAAAACGCCGCCATCCGGCATTTTCCGCAGACCGCAGACCGCAGACGCAAAAAAGCCCATCCGTCAGGATGGGCTTCTTCACTTGTTTGATGCCTGGCAGTTCCCTACTCTCGCATGG
>NZ_JBWKPZ010000031.1:0-37633 GCF_059418505.1 Citrobacter sp. GW821-FHT07H02
GGGTCTCCCCATGCGAGAGTAGGGAACTGCCAGGCATCAAACAAGTGAAGAAGCCCATCCTGACGGATGGGCTTTTTGCGCTTTCACAGATATCCTCTTATCCCTCTCCCTGGTATAACCACAAGCCATACTGCTGCTTATGCTGTAAACTAAGCGCGATTTTGCATCAGGAAAGCGTCTATGAATCACTCCCTTAAACCCTGGAATACCTTCGGTATTGAACAATGTGCTAACGCAATTGTTTGTGCTGAAAATGAACAACAAGTACTGAACGCATGGCAATTAGCAGACTCACTTGGTCATCCGGTATTGATACTGGGTGAGGGGAGTAATGTGCTCTTCCTTGAACCTTTCCGGGGGACGGTGATTATTAACCGTATCAAGGGCATTGCAGTGACGGAAAAAACGGATGCGTGGCACTTGCATGTCGGTGCGGGTGAAAACTGGCATCATCTGGTGCAGTACTCTCTTCAGCAGGGAATGCCGGGTCTGGAAAATCTGGCGCTAATTCCTGGCTGTGTTGGTTCATCCCCTATCCAGAATATCGGCGCTTATGGCGTAGAGCTACAACGTGTCTGCGAATACGTTGACTGCGTTGAATTGTCGACAGGCAAACATCTGCGCGTAAGAGCTGAAGAATGCCGTTTTGGTTATCGTGACAGCATTTTCAAACATGAATATCAGGATCGCTTCGTGATTGTCGCGGTTGGCCTGCGCTTGCCTAAACATTGGCAGCCGGTACTGACCTACGGAGATCTCTCGCGTCTGGATCCTGCAACGGTCACACCTCAGCAAGTTTTTGATTCCGTCTGCCATATGCGCACAACAAAGCTGCCCGATCCGAAAGTAAACGGTAATGCAGGTAGCTTCTTTAAAAACCCGGTTATCGCAGCGGAGATTGCACAGATGCTGCTGTCAAAATTCCCTGGTGCGCCACATTATCCGCAGGTGGATGGTTCGGTGAAACTGGCTGCAGGCTGGCTCATCGACCAGTGTCAATTGAAAGGCGTGGGTATTGGTGGTGCTGCTGTACACCGCCAGCAGGCACTGGTGCTGATCAATGCAGATAATGCGACAAGTGAAGACGTTGTTCAGCTTGCACACCTTGTGCGTGAGAAAGTGGGTGAAAAATTTAATGTCTGGCTGGAGCCAGAGGTTCGCTTCATTGGACCTACAGGTGAGATAAACGCTGTGGAGGTCATCGCATGAAGGATAATACCGTTCCCCTGACGCTCATTTCTTTATTGGCCGATGGTGAGTTTCATTCTGGTGAGCAATTGGGTGAAAAGCTTGGAATGAGTCGCGCGGCAATTAACAAGCATATCCAGACGTTACGCGACTGGGGAGTGGATGTGTTTACCGTGCCAGGCAAAGGATACAGCTTGCCGGAGCCGATACAATTACTGGATGCTTCTCGTATTCTTAGTCAACTGGATGGCGGCACTGTTTCCGTACTTCCCGTTATAGATTCTACGAATCAGTACTTACTGGACCGTATTGGCCAGTTGAATTCTGGTGATGCCTGCGTGGCAGAATACCAGCAGGCAGGCCGTGGGCGACGTGGGCGCAAATGGTTTTCACCGTTTGGTGCCAATCTGTACCTTTCTATGTTCTGGCGTCTGGAGCAAGGCCCGGCAGCGGCGATTGGTCTGAGTCTGGTCATCGGTATCGTCATGGCAGAGGTGCTGCGTGATCTGGGTGCTGAGAAAGTACGGGTGAAATGGCCTAACGACCTTTACCTTCAGGATCGGAAACTTGCCGGTATCCTTGTCGAGTTAACAGGAAAAACAGGCGATGCTGCGCAAATTGTCATCGGTGCAGGGATCAATATGGCGATGCGCCGTGTTGAAGAAGGGATAGTGAATCAGGGATGGATTAACCTGCAGGAAGCCGGGATTACCCTTGACCGCAATACACTGGCTGCGAGACTTATTAGAGAGCTTCGCGCCGCACTGGAATTATTTGAACAAGAAGGGTTGACCCCGTATCTGTCTCGCTGGGAAAAACTGGATAACTTTATTAACCGACCTGTGAAGCTGATCATCGGTGATAAAGAAATATTTGGTATTTCGCGAGGAATAGATACTCAGGGAGCATTACTGCTTGAACAGGATGGTGAGATTAAATCCTGGATGGGCGGGGAAATATCGCTGAGAAGCGCAGAATAATAACAAGGGGAGCAATGGCTCCCCTGTTAAATTATTTTCTCAGCCGCACTTGTTCAACGGCGTGATTGGCACTCTTCGTCATGATGAGGCTGGCACGCTCACGAGTTGGTAGTATATTTTGCTTTAGATTCAACCAGTTGATTTCTTTCCATAGCGATGTTGCTGTATTGATAGCTTCATCTTTAGATAATTTTGCATAGTTATGGAAATAAGAGTCTGGATCGGTAAACGCCCCTTCGCGGAACTTAAGGAAGCGGTTGATATACCACGATTGAAGTAACTCTTCTGGTGCGTCTACATAGATAGAAAAATCGACAAAATCAGAAACAAATACATGATGCGGATCGTGCGGATAGTCCATTCCGCTTTGCAATACATTTAATCCTTCAAGAATCAATATATCAGGCTGCGCAACCGTTTTATCCCCATCCGGGATCACATCATAAATTAAATGTGAGTAGACCGGGGCCGTGACGTTTGGCACGCCTGATTTGAGATCAGAAACGAATTGCACCAGGCGACGCATATCGTAAGACTCAGGGAATCCTTTCTTCTTCATCAAGCCGCGATCTTTTAAAACCTGATTAGGATAAAGGAAACCATCCGTCGTAATCAATTCAACGCGACGGTGTTCTGGCCAGCGGCTCAGTAGTGCTTGCAGGACACGCGCAGTGGTGCTTTTACCGACCGCAACGCTGCCCGCAATGCTAATGATGTAAGGAATGCGCTGACCGTTAGTCCCTAAAAATTGCTCCAGAACCGCCTGGCGACGCAGGTTTGAACTGATGTAAAAATTGAGCAGGCGTGAAAGGGGTAAATAGATCTCGGCAACTTCTTCCAGCGACAAATCTTCATTAATACCTTTGAGTCGCGCAACCTCATCCTCTGCCAACGTCATTGGCACGGAATCACGGAGTGCAGCCCATTGGTTGCGATCAAACTGTAGGTAAGGCGTCATTAACGTTTGCTCTTTTATACTCATAAGCATGTTTCTGACTGTCATTGCTCTATCAGGTCAATGATAAAAAGGCGAATCATCCCCAGCATGCAATGGCACGTCACATTTCAGTTAATTTGGACAATGGGCAGGAGGGTAACACCAGATGGGAGGGAATAATAAGAAAAAATATCTCATGAGAAACTTTAGCTGGGGAACAATGTGGCGGATATACCCTATGCATAAGAGGTGAGTTCTCTTCATTAGTGATCCTAAATCGCTGCGATAAAGGTGGTTGAAGCTGAAAAAATGCACATACAGGAATGGAAATCGACTATTTATCGGCCTTGTAGTGCAAAATGTGAGCGAAAGAACATTTTATGCAATTTTTTAGTTGCATGAGTGCGAATGTCTCCATAAAATGCGCGCTACTTGATGCCGACTTAGCTCAGTAGGTAGAGCAACTGACTTGTAATCAGTAGGTCACCAGTTCGATTCCGGTAGTCGGCACCATCAAGTCCGGTGGGGTTCCCGAGCGGCCAAAGGGAGCAGACTGTAAATCTGCCGTCACAGACTTCGAAGGTTCGAATCCTTCCCCCACCACCACTTTCTGGCAGCGTTTTCGCCGCCTGGGTTGATTAAAAAATTAATCAACTCAAAACATAAAAAGAGAGCAATCTCTTTTTTGTTACAGAAAGAACTGGGTAGCCGAGTTTCAGGATGCGGGCATCGTATAATGGCTATTACCTCAGCCTTCCAAGCTGATGATGCGGGTTCGATTCCCGCTGCCCGCTCCAAGACGTGCTGATATGGCTCAGTTGGTAGAGCGCACCCTTGGTAAGGGTGAGGTCCCCAGTTCGACTCTGGGTATCAGCACCACTTCACTTCTCCTTCCCGTTTCTCTCTGTTTACCGTTAAAAACATTCAACAGTTCAGGCATATCGCCTGGTTGATGTGGTGATATCACCGATTTATCCGTGTCTTAGAGGGACAATCGATGTCTAAAGAAAAGTTTGAACGTACAAAACCGCACGTTAACGTCGGTACTATCGGCCACGTTGACCATGGTAAAACAACGCTGACCGCTGCCATCACTACCGTACTGGCTAAAACCTACGGCGGTGCTGCTCGCGCATTCGACCAGATCGATAACGCGCCGGAAGAAAAAGCTCGTGGTATCACCATCAACACGTCTCACGTTGAATATGACACCCCGACTCGCCACTACGCACACGTAGACTGCCCGGGCCACGCCGACTATGTTAAAAACATGATCACCGGTGCTGCGCAGATGGACGGCGCGATCCTGGTTGTTGCTGCGACTGACGGCCCGATGCCGCAGACTCGTGAGCACATCCTGCTGGGTCGTCAGGTAGGCGTTCCGTTCATCATCGTGTTCCTGAACAAATGCGACATGGTTGATGACGAAGAGCTGCTGGAACTGGTAGAAATGGAAGTTCGTGAACTTCTGTCTCAGTACGATTTCCCGGGCGACGACACTCCGATCGTTCGTGGTTCTGCTCTGAAAGCGCTGGAAGGCGAAGCAGAGTGGGAAGCGAAAATCATCGAACTGGCTGGCTTCCTGGATTCTTACATCCCGGAACCAGAGCGTGCGATTGACAAGCCGTTCCTGCTGCCTATCGAAGACGTATTCTCCATCTCCGGTCGTGGTACCGTTGTTACCGGTCGTGTAGAGCGCGGTATTGTTAAAGTTGGCGAAGAAGTTGAAATCGTTGGTATCAAAGAGACTGCCAAGTCTACCTGTACTGGCGTTGAAATGTTCCGCAAACTGCTGGACGAAGGCCGTGCTGGTGAGAACGTTGGTGTTCTGCTGCGTGGTATCAAACGTGAAGAAATCGAACGTGGTCAGGTACTGGCTAAACCGGGCACCATCAAGCCGCACACCCAGTTCGAATCTGAAGTTTATATCCTGTCCAAAGACGAAGGCGGCCGTCATACTCCGTTCTTCAAAGGCTACCGTCCGCAGTTCTACTTCCGTACTACTGACGTGACTGGTACCATCGAACTGCCGGAAGGCGTAGAGATGGTAATGCCGGGCGACAACATCAAAATGGTTGTTACCCTGATTCACCCGATCGCGATGGACGACGGTCTGCGTTTCGCAATCCGTGAAGGCGGCCGTACTGTAGGCGCGGGCGTTGTTGCTAAAGTTATCGCTTAATCGCTGATAACATTTGACGCAATGCGCAATAAAAGGGCATCATTTGATGCCCTTTTTGCACGCTTTCGAACCAGAACCTGGCTCATCAGTGATTTTTTTTGTCATAATCATTGCTGAGACAGGCTCTGTAGAGGGCGTTTAGTCCGAAACTCACCAGAGCATTTCGGTTTGGATTGCCTCGCTTACGCGGGGTGAAAATGTTTGTAGAATACTTCTGACAGGTTGGTTTATGAGTGCGAATACCGAAGCTCAAGGAAGCGGGCGTGGCCTGGAAGCGATGAAGTGGGTGGCTGTAGCCCTATTGCTGCTTGTGGCTATCGTTGGCAACTACCTCTATCGTGACATGATGCTGCCGCTACGTGCGCTGGCCGTAGTGATTCTGATTGCGGCAGCGGGTGGTGTTGCGCTGTTGACGACAAAAGGTAAAGCGACGGTTGCTTTTGCCCGTGAAGCGCGTACTGAAGTCCGTAAGGTCATTTGGCCGACTCGCCAGGAAACATTGCACACCACACTGATCGTGGCTGCGGTTACTGCAGTAATGTCACTAATCCTGTGGGGGCTGGATGGTATTCTGGTCCGCCTGGTATCCTTTATCACTGGCCTGAGGTTCTGAGATGTCTGAAGCTCCTAAAAAGCGCTGGTACGTCGTTCAGGCGTTTTCCGGTTTTGAAGGCCGCGTAGCGACGTCGCTGCGTGAGCATATCAAATTACACAATATGGAAGAGTTGTTTGGTGAAGTCATGGTGCCGACTGAAGAAGTGGTCGAAATCCGTGGTGGCCAGCGTCGCAAAAGCGAGCGCAAATTCTTCCCGGGCTACGTACTGGTCCAGATGGTGATGAACGACGCAAGCTGGCACCTGGTGCGCAGCGTACCGCGTGTGATGGGCTTCATCGGTGGTACTTCCGACCGTCCGGCGCCAATCAGCGATAAAGAAGTTGATGCGATTATGAACCGCCTGCAGCAGGTGGGTGATAAGCCGCGTCCGAAAACGCTGTTTGAACCGGGTGAGATGGTTCGTGTTAGCGATGGTCCGTTTGCTGACTTTAACGGCGTGGTTGAAGAAGTCGACTACGAGAAGTCTCGCCTGAAAGTTTCCGTTTCTATCTTCGGTCGTGCGACCCCGGTAGAACTGGATTTTGCTCAGGTTGAAAAAGCCTAACACGTCGATCAAAAAAGCGGCGATTTAATCGTTGCACAAGGCGCGAGATTGGAATACAATTTCGCGCCTTTTGTTTTTATGGATTCCATCCGTAAAACGAATTTTATCACGGGGAGCCTCTTTGAGGCGCTATAACCCAACCAGAGGAATTTAGAATGGCTAAGAAAGTACAAGCCTATGTCAAGCTGCAGGTTGCAGCTGGTATGGCTAACCCGAGTCCGCCGGTAGGTCCAGCACTGGGTCAACAAGGCGTGAACATCATGGAATTCTGCAAAGCGTTCAACGCAAAAACTGATTCCATGGAAAAAGGTCTGCCGATCCCGGTTGTTATTACCGTTTACGCTGACCGTTCTTTCACTTTCGTTACCAAAACGCCTCCGGCAGCAGTACTGCTGAAGAAAGCGGCTGGTATCAAGTCTGGTTCCGGCAAGCCGAACAAAGACAAAGTGGGTAAAATTTCCCGCGCTCAGCTGCAGGAAATCGCGCAGACCAAAGCTGCCGACATGACTGGTTCCGACATTGAAGCGATGACTCGCTCCATTGAAGGTACTGCACGTTCCATGGGCCTGGTAGTGGAGGATTAAGAAATGGCTAAACTGACCAAGCGTATGCGCGTGATCCGTGACAAAGTTGATGCAACTAAACAGTACGACATCAACGAAGCTATTGCTCTGCTGAAAGAGCTGGCCACCGCTAAATTCGTAGAAAGCGTGGACGTTGCCGTTAACCTCGGCATCGATGCTCGTAAATCTGACCAGAACGTACGTGGTGCAACTGTACTGCCGCACGGTACTGGCCGTTCCGTTCGCGTAGCCGTATTTACCCAGGGTGCAAACGCTGAAGCTGCTAAAGCTGCAGGTGCTGAACTGGTAGGTATGGAAGATCTGGCTGACCAGATCAAAAAAGGCGAAATGAACTTTGACGTTGTTATTGCTTCCCCGGATGCAATGCGCGTTGTTGGCCAGCTGGGTCAGGTTCTGGGTCCGCGCGGCCTGATGCCAAACCCGAAAGTTGGTACTGTAACTCCTAACGTTGCTGAAGCGGTTAAGAACGCTAAAGCAGGTCAGGTTCGTTACCGTAACGACAAAAACGGCATCATCCACACCACCATCGGTAAAGTGGATTTTGACGCTGACAAACTGAAAGAAAACCTGGAATCTCTGCTGGTTGCGCTGAAAAAAGCGAAACCGACTCAGGCGAAAGGCGTGTACATCAAGAAAGTTAGCCTCTCCACCACCAT
Organism: Citrobacter sp. GW821-FHT07H02; assembly: GCF_059418505.1. Classification (NCBI taxonomy): domain Bacteria; kingdom Pseudomonadati; phylum Pseudomonadota; class Gammaproteobacteria; order Enterobacterales; family Enterobacteriaceae; genus Citrobacter; species Citrobacter sp. GW821-FHT07H02. The sequence goes on from NZ_JBWKPZ010000031.1 coordinate 7,688, forward strand.
GGGTGCTGGCGTTGCCGTTGATCAAGCTGGTCTGAGCGCTTCTGCGAACTAAGATTAGCTTTACGTGGGCGGTGGATTTGTCTACAATTCTACCCCCACGTTTGTTAACGAAAGTTAGCAGATAAAAAGATTTGTTCGTTGGAGCCTGGCCTATCCAGGCCTCCGTCGAAGACCGCAGGTGTTTCGTAAGAAGCTTAATGCCCTGCGTAGACGGTGACAGAACGCTAAGATTATTTCTGATACTCTGGCTTGTTTCTGCTCACCGTATTTAGACGCTCTGTCCGTTGGGAAGAGTGAAGTGAGTTCCGGAACATGAGTTCCGGCAAACATCCAGGAGCAAAGCTAATGGCTTTAAATCTTCAAGACAAACAAGCGATTGTTGCTGAAGTCAGCGAAGTAGCCAAAGGCGCGCTGTCTGCAGTAGTTGCGGATTCCCGTGGCGTAACTGTAGACAAAATGACTGAACTGCGTAAAGCAGGTCGCGAAGCCGGCGTATACATGCGTGTTGTTCGTAACACCCTGCTGCGCCGTGTTGTTGAAGGTACTCAGTTTGAGTGCCTGAAAGACGCGTTCGTTGGTCCGACCCTGATTGCATATTCTATGGAACACCCGGGCGCAGCTGCTCGTCTGTTCAAAGATTTCGCGAAAGCGAATGCAAAATTTGAGGTCAAAGCCGCAGCCTTTGAAGGTGAATTGATCCCGGCATCGCAAATCGATCGCCTGGCAACTCTGCCGACCTACGAAGAAGCAATTGCACGCCTGATGGCAACCATGAAAGAAGCTTCGGCTGGTAAACTGGTTCGCACTCTGGCTGCTGTTCGCGATGCGAAAGAAGCTGCTTAATCGCAGTTATCTTTATCAAGCATCTGCTTACGTATAAACTTATTCTGATTTTCAGGAACAATTTAAATGTCTATCACTAAAGATCAAATCATTGAAGCAGTATCCGCTATGTCTGTAATGGACGTTGTAGAACTGATTTCTGCAATGGAAGAAAAATTCGGTGTTTCCGCTGCTGCTGCTGTAGCTGTAGCTGCTGGCCCGGCTGAAGTTGCTGAAGAAAAAACTGAATTCGACGTAATTCTGAAAGCTGCTGGCGCTAACAAAGTTGCTGTTATCAAAGCAGTACGTAGCGCAACTGGCCTGGGTCTGAAAGAAGCTAAAGACCTGGTAGAATCTGCTCCGGCCGCTCTGAAAGAAGGCGTGAGCAAAGATGACGCAGAAGCACTGAAAAAATCTCTGGAAGAAGCTGGCGCTGAAGTTGAAGTTAAATAAGCCAACTTTTCTGGTTGCAGCCTGAGAAATTAGGCTGATGGCTGGTGACTTTTTAGTCACCAGCCTTTTTGCGCTGTAAGGCGCCAGTAGCATTTCACACTGTTTGACTACTGTTGTGCCTTTCAATGCTTGTTTCTATCGACGACTTAATATACTGCGACAGGGTGCTCGCTCTGTGTAAATCGCAACGAAATGGTTTAAGCGTGATAGCAACAGGCATTGCGGAAAGTATTCAATTTTCCGATCAACAAAATAGTGTTGCACAAACTGTCCCTTCGTCGGACAGATGGGTCGACTTGTCAGCGAGCTGAGGAACCCTATGGTTTACTCCTATACCGAGAAAAAACGTATTCGTAAGGATTTTGGTAAACGTCCACAAGTTCTGGACATACCTTATCTCCTTTCTATCCAGCTTGACTCGTTTCAGAAGTTTATCGAGCAAGATCCTGAAGGGCAGTACGGTCTGGAAGCAGCCTTCCGTTCCGTGTTCCCGATTCAGAGCTACAGCGGTAATTCCGAGCTGCAATACGTCAGCTACCGCCTTGGCGAACCGGTGTTTGACGTTCAGGAATGTCAGATCCGTGGCGTGACCTATTCCGCACCGCTGCGCGTCAAACTGCGTCTGGTGATCTACGAGCGCGAAGCGCCGGAAGGCACCGTAAAAGACATTAAAGAACAAGAAGTCTACATGGGCGAAATTCCGCTCATGACTGACAACGGTACTTTTGTTATCAACGGTACTGAGCGTGTTATCGTTTCTCAGTTGCACCGTAGTCCGGGCGTCTTCTTTGACTCCGACAAAGGTAAAACCCACTCTTCGGGTAAAGTACTGTATAACGCGCGTATCATCCCTTACCGTGGTTCCTGGCTGGACTTCGAATTCGATCCGAAGGACAACCTGTTCGTACGTATTGACCGTCGCCGCAAACTGCCTGCGACCATTATTCTGCGTGCGCTGAACTACACCACTGAGCAGATCCTTGACCTGTTCTTTGAGAAAGTTGTTTTCGAAATTCGCGACAACAAGCTGCAGATGGAACTGGTGCCGGAACGCCTGCGTGGCGAAACCGCATCTTTTGACATCGAAGCTAACGGCAAAGTGTACGTCGAAAAAGGTCGTCGCATTACTGCGCGCCACATTCGCCAACTGGAAAAAGACGATATCAAACATATCGAAGTTCCGGTTGAATACATTGCTGGCAAAGTGGCGTCTAAAGACTACGTTGACGAATCTACTGGCGAGCTGATCTGCGCAGCGAACATGGAGCTGAGCCTGGATCTGCTGGCTAAGCTGAGCCAGTCTGGCCACAAACGTATCGAAACGCTGTTCACCAACGATCTGGACCACGGTCCGTACATCTCTGAGACTGTACGCGTCGACCCAACCAACGATCGTCTGAGCGCGCTGGTAGAAATCTACCGCATGATGCGCCCAGGTGAACCGCCGACGCGTGAAGCGGCTGAAAGCCTGTTTGAGAACCTGTTCTTCTCCGAAGACCGCTATGACCTGTCTGCGGTTGGTCGTATGAAGTTCAACCGTTCTCTGCTGCGCGACGAAATCGAAGGTTCCGGTATCCTGAGCAAAGACGACATCATTGAAGTGATGAAGAAGCTCATCGATATCCGTAACGGTAAAGGCGAAGTCGATGATATCGACCACCTCGGCAACCGTCGTATCCGTTCCGTAGGCGAAATGGCGGAAAACCAGTTCCGCGTTGGCCTGGTACGTGTAGAGCGTGCGGTGAAAGAGCGTCTGTCTCTGGGCGATCTGGATACCCTGATGCCTCAGGATATGATCAACGCCAAACCGATTTCTGCCGCAGTGAAAGAGTTCTTTGGTTCCAGCCAGCTGTCTCAGTTTATGGACCAGAACAACCCGCTGTCTGAGATTACGCACAAACGTCGTATCTCCGCACTCGGCCCAGGCGGTCTGACCCGTGAACGCGCAGGCTTTGAAGTTCGAGACGTACACCCGACTCACTACGGTCGCGTATGTCCAATCGAAACGCCTGAAGGTCCGAACATTGGTCTGATCAACTCCCTGTCCGTGTACGCACAGACTAACGAATATGGCTTCCTTGAGACGCCGTACCGTCGTGTTGTTGATGGCGTGGTAACTGACGAAATTCATTACCTGTCTGCTATTGAAGAAGGCAACTTCGTTATCGCTCAGGCGAACTCCAACCTGGATGACGAAGGGCACTTTGTAGAAGATCTGGTTACCTGCCGTAGCAAAGGCGAATCCAGCTTGTTCAGCCGCGACCAGGTTGACTACATGGACGTATCCACTCAACAGGTGGTATCCGTCGGTGCGTCCCTGATCCCGTTCCTGGAACACGATGACGCCAACCGTGCATTGATGGGTGCGAACATGCAACGTCAGGCGGTTCCGACTCTGCGCGCTGATAAGCCGCTGGTTGGTACCGGTATGGAACGTGCTGTTGCCGTTGACTCCGGTGTAACTGCGGTGGCTAAACGTGGCGGTACCGTTCAGTACGTGGATGCTTCCCGTATCGTTATCAAAGTTAACGAAGACGAGATGTACCCGGGCGAAGCAGGTATCGACATCTATAACCTGACCAAATACACCCGTTCTAACCAGAACACCTGTATCAACCAGATGCCGTGTGTGTCTCTGGGTGAGCCGGTTGAACGTGGTGATGTGCTGGCAGACGGCCCGTCCACTGACCTCGGTGAACTGGCGCTCGGTCAGAACATGCGCGTGGCGTTCATGCCATGGAACGGTTACAACTTCGAAGACTCCATCCTCGTTTCCGAGCGTGTTGTTCAGGAAGACCGTTTCACCACTATCCACATTCAGGAACTGGCATGTGTGTCCCGTGACACCAAGCTGGGGCCAGAAGAGATCACCGCTGACATCCCGAACGTGGGTGAAGCTGCGCTCTCCAAACTGGATGAATCCGGTATCGTTTATATCGGCGCAGAAGTGACCGGTGGCGACATTCTGGTTGGTAAGGTAACGCCGAAAGGTGAAACCCAGCTGACGCCAGAAGAGAAACTGCTGCGTGCGATCTTCGGTGAGAAAGCGTCTGACGTTAAAGACTCTTCTCTGCGCGTACCAAACGGTGTTTCCGGTACGATTATCGACGTTCAGGTCTTTACTCGCGATGGCGTAGAAAAAGACAAACGTGCGCTGGAAATCGAAGAGATGCAGCTGAAGCAGGCGAAGAAAGACCTGTCTGAAGAACTGCAGATCCTCGAAGCTGGCCTGTTTAGCCGTATCTACGCGGTGCTGGTTGCCGGTGGTGTTGAAGCTGAGAAGCTCGACAAACTGCCTCGCGATCGCTGGCTGGAACTGGGCCTGACCGACGAAGAGAAACAGAATCAGCTGGAACAGCTGGCTGAACAGTACGACGAGCTGAAGCACGAGTTCGAGAAGAAACTCGAAGCGAAACGCCGCAAAATCACTCAGGGCGACGATCTGGCACCGGGCGTGCTGAAGATTGTTAAGGTTTATCTGGCGGTTAAACGTCGGATCCAGCCTGGTGATAAGATGGCAGGTCGTCACGGTAACAAGGGTGTTATTTCTAAGATCAACCCGATCGAAGATATGCCTTACGATGAAAACGGCACGCCGGTAGACATCGTACTGAACCCGCTGGGCGTACCGTCTCGTATGAACATCGGTCAGATTCTGGAAACCCACCTGGGTATGGCTGCGAAAGGCATTGGCGATAAGATCAACGCCATGCTGAAACAGCAGCAAGAAGTCGCGAAACTGCGCGAGTTCATCCAGCGTGCGTACGATCTGGGCTCTGACGTTCGTCAGAAAGTTGACCTGAACACCTTCAGCGATGATGAAGTTCTGCGTCTGGCTGAAAACCTGAAAAAAGGTATGCCGATCGCAACGCCGGTCTTCGACGGTGCGAAAGAGTCTGAAATCAAGGAACTGTTACAGCTGGGTGGCCTGCCGACTTCCGGTCAGATCACACTGTTCGACGGTCGTACCGGTGAGCAATTCGAGCGCCAGGTTACCGTTGGCTACATGTACATGCTGAAACTGAACCACCTGGTTGATGACAAGATGCATGCGCGTTCTACCGGTTCTTACAGCCTGGTTACTCAGCAGCCGCTGGGTGGTAAGGCGCAGTTCGGTGGTCAGCGCTTCGGGGAGATGGAAGTGTGGGCGCTGGAAGCATATGGCGCGGCATACACCCTGCAGGAAATGCTCACCGTTAAGTCTGATGACGTGAACGGCCGTACCAAGATGTATAAAAACATCGTAGACGGTAACCATCAGATGGAGCCGGGCATGCCAGAATCCTTCAACGTACTGTTGAAAGAGATTCGTTCGCTGGGTATCAACATCGAGCTGGAAGACGAGTAACTCTCGCTCAAACAGGTCACTGGTGCTGGCGTAACAGCCAGCACCAGATTGTGCTAACTCCGACGGGAGCAAATCCGTGAAAGACTTATTAAAGTTTCTGAAAGCGCAAACTAAAACCGAAGAGTTTGATGCGATCAAAATTGCTCTGGCCTCGCCAGACATGATCCGTTCATGGTCTTTTGGTGAAGTTAAGAAGCCGGAAACCATTAACTACCGTACGTTCAAGCCTGAGCGTGACGGCCTTTTCTGCGCCCGTATCTTTGGGCCAGTAAAAGACTACGAGTGCCTGTGCGGTAAGTACAAGCGCCTGAAACACCGTGGTGTGATCTGTGAGAAGTGCGGCGTTGAAGTGACCCAGACTAAAGTACGCCGTGAGCGTATGGGCCACATCGAGCTGGCGTCTCCGACTGCGCACATCTGGTTCCTGAAATCTCTGCCGTCCCGTATCGGCCTGCTGCTCGATATGCCGCTGCGCGATATCGAACGCGTACTGTACTTCGAATCCTATGTGGTTATCGAAGGCGGTATGACCAATCTGGAACGCCAGCAGATCCTGACTGAAGAACAGTATCTGGATGCGCTGGAAGAGTTCGGTGACGAATTCGACGCGAAGATGGGTGCGGAAGCTATTCAGGCCCTGCTGAAGAGCATGGATCTGGAGCAAGAGTGTGAAACTCTGCGCGAAGAGCTGAACGAAACCAACTCCGAAACCAAGCGTAAGAAGCTGACCAAGCGTATCAAACTGCTGGAAGCGTTCGTTCAGTCTGGCAACAAGCCGGAGTGGATGATCCTGACCGTTCTGCCGGTTCTGCCGCCAGATCTGCGTCCGCTGGTTCCGCTGGATGGTGGTCGTTTCGCAACGTCGGATCTGAACGATCTGTATCGTCGCGTTATCAACCGTAACAACCGTCTGAAACGTCTGCTGGATCTGGCTGCGCCGGACATCATCGTACGTAACGAAAAACGTATGCTGCAGGAAGCGGTTGACGCCCTGCTGGATAACGGTCGTCGCGGTCGTGCGATCACCGGTTCTAACAAGCGTCCTCTGAAATCTTTGGCCGACATGATCAAAGGTAAACAGGGTCGTTTCCGTCAGAACCTGCTCGGTAAGCGTGTTGACTACTCCGGTCGTTCTGTAATCACCGTAGGTCCATACCTGCGTCTGCATCAGTGCGGTCTGCCGAAGAAAATGGCACTGGAGCTGTTCAAACCGTTCATCTACGGCAAGCTGGAACTGCGTGGCCTCGCCACCACCATCAAAGCCGCTAAGAAAATGGTTGAGCGTGAAGAAGCTGTCGTTTGGGATATCCTGGACGAAGTTATCCGCGAACACCCGGTACTGCTGAACCGTGCACCAACACTGCACCGTCTGGGTATCCAGGCATTTGAACCGGTACTGATCGAAGGTAAAGCTATCCAGCTGCACCCGCTGGTTTGTGCGGCATACAACGCCGACTTCGATGGTGACCAGATGGCTGTTCACGTACCGCTGACGCTGGAAGCCCAGCTGGAAGCGCGTGCGCTGATGATGTCTACCAACAACATCCTGTCTCCGGCGAACGGCGAACCTATCATCGTTCCGTCTCAGGACGTTGTATTGGGTCTGTACTACATGACCCGTGACTGTGTTAACGCCAAAGGCGAAGGCATGGTGCTGACTGGCCCGAAAGAAGCTGAGCGTATTTATCGCGCTGGCCTGGCCTCTCTGCATGCGCGCGTTAAAGTGCGTATCACTGAATACGAAAAAGATGAAAACGGCGAATTCGTCGCGGTTACCAGCATTAAAGACACGACCGTTGGCCGTGCCATTCTGTGGATGATCGTACCGAAAGGTCTGCCTTTCTCCATCGTCAACCAGGCGCTGGGTAAGAAAGCAATCTCCAAAATGCTGAACACCTGTTACCGCATTCTGGGTCTGAAGCCGACCGTTATCTTCGCTGACCAGACGATGTACACCGGCTTTGCTTATGCAGCGCGTTCAGGTGCATCTGTTGGTATTGATGACATGGTCATCCCAGAGAAGAAACACGAGATCATCTCTGAAGCGGAAGCTGAAGTTGCTGAGATCCAGGAGCAGTTCCAGTCTGGTCTGGTAACCGCGGGCGAACGCTATAACAAAGTTATCGATATCTGGGCTGCGGCGAACGATCGTGTATCCAAAGCGATGATGGACAACCTGCAAACCGAAACCGTTATTAACCGTGACGGCGTAGAAGAGCAGCAGGTGTCTTTCAACAGCATCTACATGATGGCCGACTCCGGTGCGCGTGGTTCTGCAGCACAGATTCGTCAGCTGGCTGGTATGCGTGGTCTGATGGCGAAGCCAGATGGCTCCATCATCGAAACGCCAATCACCGCGAACTTCCGTGAAGGTCTGAACGTACTCCAGTACTTCATCTCGACTCACGGTGCTCGTAAAGGTCTGGCGGATACCGCACTGAAAACTGCGAACTCCGGTTATCTGACGCGTCGTCTGGTTGACGTTGCACAGGATCTGGTCGTAACCGAAGACGATTGTGGCACCCTCGAAGGTATCACCATGACCCCGGTTATCGAGGGTGGTGACGTTAAAGAGCCGCTGCGCGATCGCGTTCTGGGTCGTGTGACTGCAGAAGACGTGCTGAAGCCGGGTACGGCGGACATTCTGGTTCCACGCAACACGCTGCTGCACGAACAGTGGTGTGACCTGCTGGAAGCGAACTCCGTTGACTCCGTCAAGGTTCGTTCCGTTGTATCTTGTGACACCGACTTTGGTGTATGTGCGCACTGCTATGGTCGTGACCTGGCGCGTGGCCACATCATCAACAAAGGTGAAGCTATCGGTGTTATCGCGGCACAGTCCATCGGTGAACCGGGTACACAGCTGACGATGCGTACGTTCCACATCGGTGGTGCGGCATCTCGTGCGGCTGCTGAATCCAGCATCCAGGTGAAAAATAAAGGTAGCATCCGCCTGAGCAACGCGAAGTCGGTTGTGAACTCCAGCGGTAAACTGGTTATCACCTCCCGTAACACTGAACTGAAACTGATCGACGAATTCGGCCGTACCAAAGAAAGCTATAAAGTGCCTTACGGCTCCGTTATGGCGAAAGGTGATGGCGAACAGGTTGCTGGCGGCGAAACCGTTGCAAACTGGGATCCGCACACCATGCCGGTTATCACCGAAGTGAGTGGTTTCGTCCGCTTCACTGACATGATCGACGGCCAGACCATTACTCGTCAGACTGACGAGCTGACCGGTCTGTCTTCTCTGGTGGTTCTGGATTCTGCAGAGCGTACTGCGGGTGGTAAAGACCTGCGTCCGGCACTGAAAATTGTTGATGCTCAGGGCAACGATGTTCTGATCCCAGGCACCGATATGCCTGCTCAGTACTTCCTGCCGGGTAAAGCGATTGTTCAGCTGGAAGATGGCGTACAGATCAGTTCTGGTGACACCCTGGCGCGTGTACCGCAGGAATCCGGCGGTACCAAGGACATCACCGGTGGTCTGCCGCGCGTTGCGGACCTGTTCGAAGCACGTCGTCCGAAAGAGCCGGCAATCCTGGCGGAAATCAGCGGTATCATTTCCTTCGGTAAAGAAACCAAAGGGAAGCGTCGTCTGGTGATCACGCCGTTAGACGGTAGCGATCCGTACGAAGAGATGATTCCGAAATGGCGTCAGCTCAACGTGTTCGAAGGTGAACGTGTAGAACGTGGTGATGTGGTTTCCGACGGTCCGGAAGCACCGCATGACATCCTGCGTCTTCGTGGCGTACACGCGGTAACGCGTTACATCACCAACGAAGTACAGGACGTATACCGTCTGCAAGGCGTTAAGATTAACGATAAACACATTGAAGTTATCGTTCGTCAGATGCTGCGTAAAGCGACCATCGAAAGTGCAGGTAGCTCCGACTTCCTGGAAGGCGAGCAGGTTGAATACTCCCGCGTCAAGATCGCTAACCGCGACCTGGAAGCGAACGGCAAAGTTGCGGCAACATATTCCCGCGACCTGCTGGGTATCACCAAAGCGTCTCTGGCAACCGAGTCCTTCATCTCTGCAGCATCGTTCCAGGAGACCACACGTGTCCTGACCGAAGCCGCAGTAGCGGGCAAACGCGACGAACTGCGCGGTCTGAAAGAGAACGTTATCGTGGGTCGTCTGATCCCGGCGGGTACCGGTTATGCGTACCACCAGGATCGTATGCGCCGCCGTGCCGCTGGCGAATTGCCTGCAGCACCGCAGGTGACTGCTGAAGATGCGACTGCCAGCCTGGCAGAGCTGCTGAACGCAGGTCTGGGTGGTTCTGACAACGATTAATCGTTGATGGCCATAATAAAAAACCCGCTTCGGCGGGTTTTTTTTTGCCTTCGGGCATGCCGTTTGTAGGCCGGATAAGTCGCTTGTGACGCTATCCGGCAAAACATGATGCGTATTAATTTACCGGTGGCAATCGACGATAAAGTTCAATCATATCCCCCGCCAGATCCTGAATCACCATGGCGTTCATCAGATGGTCCTGGGAGTGAACGGTGATGAGATTCACCGGTAATTTGCCCGTACCTTCGTCAATACCGATAAGCTGCGTCTGGATTTTATGCGCCACTTTAACGTAATCGCGTGACTCTTCCATCGCCTGCTCTGCACCCGCAAAATCGCCTTTACGTGCCAGTTGTAGTGCTGTCAACGCCTGGCTGCGTGCGGCGCCTGCATTCACCAGTAGCTCCATGATGATAGTTTCTAACTCTTCCATGTCCTTACTCCATCAGCTTAAGGGCTTTCTCCAGCACGACATCGCCTTTCATCATGCCGTAATCCATCATATCGATCACTGCGACTTTCTTACCTAATGGGTCAGCAAGCGCCTGAAGCTTCGCCTGCTCGTACTTCACCTGTGGACCAAGCAGGACAATATCCGCCGCAGCAATATTCTCTTTGAATTCCGCAACGGGAACAGCCTTGATACTGACCTCAACGCCTTTTTTTTGCGCAGCGTCTTTCATTCGTTGTACCAACATACTGGTGGACATTCCGGCAGCACAGCATAAAACGATATTCTTCATAATCGGCTCTCACAATTTCCCTGGTCATTCATCTTTAGTCCCTGACAGGGGAGAGGACAACTGTCTTAAAGTGAATGTGTGTAAAGCATCACAAAGATACGCCATAAAAAATGAAACCGGTTACGGTAAGGCGGGAAGCATCAAAAAGGCCCGTCGCGGCGGGCCTGGTGCTTTAGGATATTTACAGAAGAGGCGTTGGCAGGATCCGGTTTTTTCCCTGCTGTTTGGCGAGATAAAGCGCTTCATCGGCACCGATGATTAACTGTTCCAGCGATTCCATATTCCACTCTTTCATACCTGCGCTGAAGGTGACGGTCAGATTCTCTTCACGCCAGGTTCTCTGCTCTACGATCGTGCGCCATTGTTCAAGCAACGTAAAAGCTTCTTTAGCATGAACGCCAGCAAAGAGAACGGCAAATTCTTCACCACCATAACGGTAAAGGGAAACAGAATGGGGCTGCATCACCTGAATGCCTTCACGTGCCACGTTACGCAGAACGATGTCGCCGCTCAGATGTCCCCAGGTGTCGTTGATAGATTTAAAATTATCAATGTCCACCAGCGCCAGGGTGAAAGGTTGGTGATCGTTCATCAGCGCGGCAATGTCACTGTCGAATGCGCGACGGTTTTTGCAGCCAGTCAGTGCGTCAATTGTCGCCTGGCGGACATAGTCCATCTCACGTTCTTTATTTAACTCGATGGCCTTACTGAGCATGGCTTCCAGTCGGGGCGCCCGATTAACATCTCCGGTCTTGATGGCGTTGATGATGTTCATCAATACCGTTCGGGAGGTATGCCGCAGATAAAGCCCAAACAGCACGACCATCATGGCTGCCAGCGCGAATCCCCAGGACACAATATTGGTTTCGTGGCGAGTGAGGTCCATCAGCATGGTGTCAGAGACCCGGTAAACGACAAACCAGTCTGGATTCGTAAACGAGTAGTAGTAGTACCAGGTATTGCTTTTTGAATCGAAAACATACCCTTCGCCGCTGGTCATCCTGTCCATCATCTTTTCACTGACATATTGTTTAAATAACGCGCCAGTATCCGGATGTAGCACGACTTTCCCGTCACGGTCAGCGACAAAAAACTCCCCCTGAACAGGGGCAACCATCTGGCGCAGGGTATAACTCATTGACGTGAGATCCAGGTGGAACGCGATACTGCCTTTCAGTCTTCCTTCAGGTGAAATGACCGGCTTGTAGATGGCCACCGTTGGGTAATGGGTGAAGTAGTCCATGTGAGGATTTGTATAGTGACTGAATGTACTGGCTTTTGCCTGGTGTACAAACCATGGACGCGTTTTGGCATCAAAGGCTTTGCTATTTTCATCGGTTAACACTTCCGGGGCTCGCAGGTAGTTGCCTTCGGTATCCGCCAGCGAGATGGAAGAGACGGTTGGCATCAGCGTCTGTAACTGCATTAACAACCTCAGACCTTCTTCCGTATCGATATTCACCGTTTCATTTAGCTTGTCACCACGGGAAAAGAAGGTCGCTGCGCGTGCGAGGATATAGTCGTTTTCGCGTAGCAACGACTCGGTATAGTTAACCGCAAGGTTATGCGTGAAGTTGCGGTTAATGTTGTGGTAATCCTCCAGGAAATCTTTTCGCTGGGTGAAGGTGATGAAAATTGCGATCAGAATAAAACTGAGCAAAATCCCCCCGAAACTCACTAACATGGGGGTCGTGAAGGAAAGTTTTCTATTGTGACGTGCCATTGGCTGTGGGTCATCCCTGAAGGTGTAAGTCCTGAAAAGGTGAGTAAAGCCGACAACAGAGTTCCGTACATCAGGACAGAATCTATGCAATTATAGCTGTGAGGGTATAGCTAAAGATGATTTATCTTAAAAACAAATAAGATTGTCCCTGCTTATGTCGTAAAGAGAATTTTGTGCTGCATAGCGGTTGAGGGCAGGGCGAAAACGAGGAAGAAAAATTCCGCCCTGGTCAGCTTCCGTTGCTGACATCGACAACATAAAAAAACGGGAGTCTGAACGCTATCTCCCGTTTTTCACATTACGTACGGGCTCGTAAATTATTCAGCCGATTACAATCTGATTCACCGCGCTTGCGAGGCACGCCCCAGATAGCTGTCCCAATCTTTCCAGACCGGCTGTAATCCTTGCGCCGCCAGCGCCCCGGCAACATCTTCAGGACGCCGGGCGTCGTGCGGGGAAAACTGCTCCAGCTCAGGGTGATCGTCAGCATAACCGCCTGGTTGTGTCTTCGAAAACGCGCTGACATTGTTAATCGCCAGGGGAATAACGTGATCGCGAAACCACGGCGATTCACGTGTAGAGAGCGACAGTTCGATCTCCGGAGCAAGCAGGCGAAATGCGCAGATGGTTTGTACCAGTTGACGCTCATCCATGATGGACGCGGGCTCAATCCCCCCCGTGCACGGGCGCAGACGTGGGAAAGAGATTGAGTAGCGGCTCTGCCAGTACTGTTTCTGCATCCAGAGCAGATGCTCAGCCACCATATAACAATCTACCCGCCAACTGTCAGACAGACCAATCAGCGAACCCAGCCCGATTTTATCGATCCCCGCACGACCCAGTCTGTCTGGCGTTTCCAGTCGCCAGAAGAAGTCCTGCTTTTTCCCTTTCAGATGGTGCTGTGCGTACATCGCCTGATGGTAGGTTTCCTGATAGACCATTACGCCATCCAGCCCCAGGGTTTTGAGCTCGGCGTACTCTGCCTCTGACAGCGGTTGTACTTCCATCTGTAAAGAGGAGAACTGGTGGCGGATGGCAGGCAGATGGCGGCGAAAGTAGTCCATGCCTACTTTTGCCTGATGCTCCCCGGTCACCAGCAGCAGGTGCTCAAATCCCAGGGCACGAATGGCTTCACATTCACGGGAAATCTCTTTGTCATCCAGCGTTTTGCGCTTGATGCGGTTGCTCATTGAAAAGCCGCAATAGGTGCAGTCATTGGCGCAAAGGTTGGAAAGATAGAGCGGAACGTAAAAACTGACCGTATTACCAAACCGCTGGCGGGTAAGGCGTTGCGCCTTTTGTGCCAGCGGTTCGAGGTACGCACTTGCCGCAGGAGAGAGCAGCGCCATCATGTCATCGCGACCCAACTGCGTTGCATTCAGCGCCCGTTCGACGTCTGCAGCCGTTTTGCTGTTGATGCGCAGACGGATATCGTCCCAGTCCAACTCGCGCCAGCGGTCGGTGAACGTTTTCATGCCAATGTCTCCAGGAATCCGGTTAACGGGCTGGTGGGTTGAGCATGTGCGCTACGTCTTCCCGGTACGGCCTGTCGCGCCAGAATGCCCGCTTCCACAGCCAAACGGAAGGCCTTCGCCATCATCACCGGATCGTCCGCCACCGCAATCGCCGTATTGACCAGCACGGCGTCGGCGCCCATTTCCAGGGCCTGTGTGGCGTGGCTGGGGACACCGATCCCTGCGTCGACGACGACCGGGACGGTTGACTGCTGGATAATAATCTCCAGCATGGCGCGGGTTTCCAGCCCCTGATTTGAACCAATCGGCGCGCCGAGCGGCATCACGGCGGCGCAGCCGACCTCTTCAAGACGTTTGCACAGCACCGGGTCGGCACCGCAGTAGGGCAACACTACAAAGCCTTGCTTGACCAGCGCCTCGGCGGCTTTCAGTGTTTCTATCGGATCCGGCAGCAACCAGCGCGCGTCGGGGTGAATTTCCAGTTTTAGCCAGTGGGTGCCCAGTGCTTCCCGCGCTAATTGCGCGGCAAAAATGGCCTCCTCCGCCGTTTTAGCACCGGAGGTATTGGGCAACAGCGTGACGCCCGCTTCCAATAACGGCGCCAGAATAGCGTCGTTGTGCTGACGCAAGTCAACGCGCTTCATCGCCAGCGTCACAAGCTCGCTGCCGGAGGCGCGAATCGCCTCTGCCATTAAGGATGAAGAGGCGAATTTCCCTGTCCCCGTGAACAGGTGTGAGTCGAACGTTTTGTCTGCAATACGTAACATATCAGCCCCCGGCAATAACCTGAAAAAGCAGGATCTGATCACCGTCCTGCACAATGTGATGTTCCCACTGTTCGCGCGGCAGGATCTGTTGATTGAGCGCCAGCGCGGCACCAGGCTTGAGTTGGTCGAGCTGATTCAGCAGGTCGGTAACAGACACTCCCACTGCGCACTGCATCGACTCATCATTGAACTGAATCTGCATGTTGCCCTCCACATACCGGGCAGTCGCTGGCGCGTTGTAACGCCAGGCTGCGCCACTGGCTGGTTTTGGCGTCAAACAGACGCAGTTTGCCCGTGGGCGTTTCCATGCCGTTCAGGAGTTTAATGGCCTCCAGCGCCTGCAATGTGCCCATCACGCCGACCACTGGCCCCACGATGCCGGCGGTACGGCAGTTGCGTTCCGGCTCTTCGTCGTCCGGCCACAGGCAGCGATAACAGCCCTGCTCCCAGGGAGGCGTCAGAACCATTAATTGACCGCCAAAGCCAACGGCGCTGGCGGTAATCAGTGGCGTATTGAGCGCGACGCAGGCGGCGTTGATCGCCTGGCGGGTGGCCATGTTGTCGGTACAATCCAGTACCACATCAGCATTTGCGACCGCGTGTCGAAGCGCATCGCCGGAGAGACGTTGCTGTAACGCCACCAGTTCAATATCCGGGTTGAGACGCGCCAGTCTCTGCTTCGTGACGTGCGATTTCGGGCGGGCGATATCATCGGTAGTGAAGAGAATTTGCCGTTGCAGGTTACTCAGATGTACATCGTCATCGTCAGCCAGAACCAACGTGCCGATGCCCGCGCCCGCAAGATAGAGCGCGGCGGGCGAGCCTAATCCGCCTAAACCGATGACCAGCACGTGGCTTGCGAGCAGCTTTTGCTGCCCTTCAATCGCGATATCGCCAAGCAAGATCTGGCGGCTGTAGCGCATAAAGTCACGATCATTCATCGCCAGCTCCTGCTACCGAAAGCAACTGCGCGGTGGCGGCACGCCAGTCTGTTGCCTGCGTAATCGCGCTGACGACGGCAATACTGCCGACCCCGGTAGCCAGTACCGTAGGCGCGCGCTCAAGGCTAATCCCGCCGATGGCGACGGCAGGATAATCAGCCAGACGTTCAATATGGCGTGCCAGCTGTTCCAGCCCTTGCGGGGCGGAGGGCATCTGTTTGGTTTGTGTTGGGAAGACATGCCCCAGCGCGATATACGAAGGACGCGCGGCCAGCGCCACGTCAATTTCCATATCATCATGGGTCGAGACGCCAAGGCGCAGCCCTGCCGCCTGAATCGCCTTCAGATCGGTGGTTTCGAGATCTTCCTGACCCAGATGGACACCGTACGCGTTGTGCTTGATCGCCAGTCGCCAGTAGTCGTTGATGAACAACCGGGCGTCAAAACGACGCCCCAGCGTAATCGCGGCGATAACGTCCGCTTCCACGTCTTCATCGCGCTTATCTTTAATCCGCAGTTGGATCGTGCGCACGCCCGCCTCCAGCAGGCGTTCAATCCAGAGTACGCTGTCTACCACCGGATAAAGTCCGAGACGGAAAGGGACGGTGGGGAAATCAGGCTGGTACATCAGGCTTCCTCCCGCTTCAGATAGATTTCACCGCCTTTGGCACGGAAGTTCTCCGACATGTCTGCCATGCCCACTTCAATGGTTTGTGCGGCGGCGTAGTCACGAACTTCCTGGCTGATTTTCATCGAGCAGAACTTCGGCCCACACATGGAGCAGAAGTGGGCGACTTTGCCGGATTCCTGCGGCAGCGTTTCATCGTGGTACGCACGGGCGGTGAACGGGTCGAGGGCCAGATTAAACTGGTCTTCCCAACGGAATTCGAAGCGCGCTTTCGACATGGCGTTATCGCGAATTTGCGCGCCCGGGTGGCCCTTCGCCAGGTCGGCGGCGTGCGCGGCGATCTTGTAGGTGATCAGCCCCTGTTTCACATCTTCTTTGTTTGGCAGGCCGAGGTGCTCTTTCGGGGTGACGTAGCAGAGCATCGCGCAGCCAAACCAGCCAATCATCGCCGCGCCAATCCCGGAAGTGAAATGGTCATAACCCGGTGCAATATCGGTGGTCAATGGGCCTAAGGTGTAGAACGGCGCTTCATGACAGTGCTCCAGTTCTTCGGTCATGTTGCGACGGATCATCTGCATCGGGACATGTCCCGGACCTTCAATCATTACCTGTACGTCATATTCCCAGGCGATTTTGGTCAGTTCGCCGAGCGTATGCAGTTCGGCAAACTGTGCTTCGTCGTTGGCGTCACGAACGGAGCCAGGACGCAGGCCATCACCGAGAGAGAGTGCAACGTCGTAGGCGGCGCAGATTTCGCAAATCTCACGGAAGTGCTCGTAGAGGAAGTTTTCCTGATGATGGGAGAGGCACCATTTCGCCATAATTGAACCGCCGCGCGAGACAATCCCGGTCAGCCGTTTAGCGGTCATCGGCACGTAGCGCAGCAGCACACCTGCGTGGATGGTGAAGTAATCCACCCCCTGTTCCGCCTGCTCCAGCAGCGTATCGCGGAAGGCTTCCCAGGTCAGATCTTCGGCGATCCCATTGACCTTCTCCAGCGCCTGGTAGATCGGCACTGTACCGATCGGCACCGGGCTGTTACGCAGGATCCACTCGCGGGTTTCGTGGATATAGCGGCCTGTTGAAAGGTCCATCACCGTATCTGCCCCCCAGCGTGTGGACCAGACCAGTTTTTCGACCTCTTCTTCGATGGAAGAGGTCACCGCAGAATTGCCGATATTGGCGTTTACTTTGACCAGGAAGTTGCGGCCAATAATCATTGGCTCAGATTCCGGATGGTTAATGTTCGCAGGAATAATCGCGCGTCCGGCGGCCACTTCATCACGGACAAACTCCGGGGTGATGTTTTCCGGCAGGCGTGCGCCAAAGCCTTCGCCTGGATGCTGGTGGCGTAACACTTCGCTGCGAATACGCTCGCGCCCCATATTTTCACGGATAGCGATGAACTCCATCTCCGGCGTGACGATACCCTGGCGCGCATAATGCAATTGCGTGACGCATTTCCCGGCTTTGGCACGTTTCGGCGTTAACAGGCCCGTGAAACGGAGTTCGTCCAGACCGTCATCGGCCAGGCGCTCTTTGGTATAGGCAGAGCTGCGGTCGGTCAGTGCTTCACTATCGGTGCGGGCGTCAATCCACGGTTGACGCAGTTTTGCCAGACCCTGTTCAACATTAATCGCGATATCAGGATCGCCGTACGGACCCGAGGTGTCATACACCGGAATGGCTTCGTTTTCTTCGTATTGTGGATGGTCTTTTGTGCCGCCGGTTAACGTCGGACTAAGCTGGATTTCCCGCATTGGGATGCGGATATCCGCCTGCGAGCCGGTGATATAGATCCGTCTGGAGTTAGGAAAGGCGGTGCCTTCCAGCGTATTGATGAAGTGTTGTGCTTGTTCGCGTTGCTGGCGACGGGTTAATTTTGTTGCAGACATAGCTCATTCCAAAAAAGTAAGGACGTGGCTTGTCAGACGACGGATGAAGCAAGAGAGACGATCGCCGCAATGGCGATGCAATAGCAGATTGACTCTTGTTCCCTTCGCAGGTTTTAACCTGATCAGGTTCCGCGGATCCCGAATTAACGGTCTCAGCCCGTGCTTTCACACTGGGCACTCCGACAAGAAATAACCCCCAGTAAAGGGGGCGACAAAGGTAAGTTACGCGTTAATAGCGTCGAACTCAAGCAGGACGTTTTGCCCTGGCACTGTCGTGCATCGCGTCAAAGACCAGCATGATCAGCTTGTCTTCAAGGATAAATCGGGATTCCAGCGCTTCGCCGATATCTGATAAAACCTTTTGAAATTCAAGATAGTTATCATGATCGATGGCCATTTCCAGGCTGGAGTCGTAGTAATCCATAATGCGTTGCGTATTGGCTTCCAGCAGCGGCCAAATTTTCGTTGCGTTTAAAAGCTGCCCGTTACCTTCCAATTTATGGAGAATACGTTCATAAATACTGAAGTGTCCGGCGGAAAGGTAATCGACCAGACTTTGACAAAAATCATCCAGCGCTTTTTCGTTTAAGCGCATGTACGATTCTTTGCCAGGCTTAATGCCAACCAAATTGTAGTAAGCCACGAGCAGATGCTTACGTACATGTAGCCAGCGATCAACCAGTTTATTACTTCCTCTGACGTGCTCTGTCAGGTTATCCAGCTGGTTTAACATGATTGACTCCGCAAGTTTAGATTCAAAAAACTGCTCACTCAAAAATGTAAAAATAATGTAAACAACATGCCTGTGAAGCAAAGGTAGCGCAAGAGATATGGATCGTATAATTGAAAAATTAGACAGCGGCTGGTGGATTGTCAGCCATGAGCAAAAAATATGGCTACCTCGCGGAGAGCTGCCGCATGGCGAAGCGGCAAGTTTTGATCTGACGGGGCAGCGCGCACTCCAGATTGGGGAGTGGGAAGGCGAACCCATCTGGTTGGTACAGCAGCATCGCCGCCATGATATGGGGTCCGTACGACAGGTTATCGATCAGGATGTCGGTCTGTTTCAACTGGCGGGGCGCGGCGTGCAACTGGCGGAGTTTTACCGTTCACATAAATTCTGTGGCTACTGCGGGCACACAATGTACCCGAGTAAAACCGAATGGGCCATGTTGTGCAGTCATTGCCGCGAACGCTATTACCCTCAGATAGCGCCTTGCATTATTGTGGCGATTCGCCGTGAAGACACCCTTTTGCTCGCCCAACATACCCGCCATCGCAATGGCGTGCATACGGTGCTGGCCGGATTTGTTGAAGTGGGGGAAACCCTGGAACAAGCGGTGGCGCGTGAAGTCATGGAAGAAAGCCGTATTAAAGTGAAGAACCTGCGCTATGTCACGTCGCAGCCGTGGCCATTCCCGATGTCGCTCATGACTGCGTTTATGGCAGAGTACGACAGCGGGGAGATTGTTATCGATCCGAAGGAGTTACTGGACGCGGGTTGGTATCGTTATGACGATCTTCCGCTACTGCCGCCGCCGGGCACTGTCGCTCGTCGGTTGATCGAAGATACGGTGGCAATGTGTCGGGCAGAGTACGAGTGACATGATACACTGGACGCATAACGCTAAAGGAATGTAAAAATGACCGAACTGAAAAACGATCGTTACCTGCGTGCGCTGCTGCGCCAGCCCGTTGATGTCACCCCTGTATGGATGATGCGCCAGGCAGGCCGTTATCTCCCGGAGTATAAAGCCACCCGCGCACAAGCGGGCGATTTTATGTCACTGTGCAAAAATGCCGAGCTGGCGTGCGAAGTCACGCTCCAGCCGCTGCGCCGTTACCCGCTTGATGCGGCGATCCTCTTTTCGGACATCCTGACCATTCCGGATGCGATGGGCCTGGGGCTTTACTTTGAAGCCGGAGAAGGCCCGCGCTTTACCGCGCCGGTGACCTGCAAAGCCGACGTCGAAAAACTGCCAATCCCTGATCCCGAGGATGAACTGGGCTACGTGATGAATGCAGTACGCACTATTCGTCGCGAACTGAAAGGCGAAGTCCCGTTGATTGGTTTTTCCGGCAGTCCATGGACGCTGGCAACGTACATGGTGGAAGGCGGTAGCAGCAAAGCCTTTACCGTCATTAAAAAGATGATGTATGCAGACCCGCAGGCGCTCCATTTACTGCTCGATAAACTGGCGAAAAGCGTCACGTTGTATCTCAATGCGCAGATCAAAGCGGGCGCGCAGTCGGTGATGATTTTCGATACCTGGGGCGGCGTGCTGACCGGGCGCGATTATCAGCAGTTCTCGCTCTATTACATGCATAAAATCGTCGATGGTCTCCTGCGTGAGAATGAAGGGCGTCGTGTGCCGGTCACGCTGTTTACCAAAGGCGGCGGCCAATGGCTGGAAGCGATGGCGGAAACGGGCTGTGATGCGCTGGGACTCGACTGGACCACAGACATTGCCGATGCGCGTCGTCGCGTAGGACATAAAGTGGCGCTGCAGGGGAATATGGATCCTTCCATGCTGTATGCACCAGCGGCGCGTATTGAAGAAGAGGTCGCGACGATTCTGGCGGGATTCGGCCAGGGTGAAGGCCACGTCTTCAACCTTGGGCACGGCATTCACCAGGATGTGCCGCCAGAACATGCTGGAACCTTTGTGGAGGCAGTACACCGGATTTCAGCGCAGTATCACCAGTAAGGGATCGGCATGGATCTCGCGTCGCTACGCGCTCAACAGCTTGAACTGGCTGCATCGGTTTCCCGCGAGGATCGTCTGGATAACGATCCTCCGGATCTGATCGCAGGCGCTGATGTTGGGTTTGAGCAGGGCGGTGAAGTGACGCGAGCCGCAATGGTACTGTTGAAGTATCCTTCGCTTGAGCTGGTGGAGTACAAGGTGGCGCGCATCGCCACCACCATGCCGTATATTCCTGGCTTTCTCTCCTTTCGTGAATATCCCGCGCTGCTGGCCGCGTGGGAGCAACTCTCGCATAAGCCTGATTTAGTGTTTGTCGATGGCCACGGTATTTCTCATCCGCGTCGCCTCGGTGTTGCCAGCCATTTTGGGCTGCTGGTGGATGTGCCGACCATCGGCGTGGCGAAAAAACGGCTGTGCGGCAAATTTGACCCTCTCTCTGCCGAACCCGGCGCGCTGGCGCCGTTAATGGATAAGGGCGAGCAGCTGGCATGGGTCTGGCGTAGCAAAGCGCGCTGCAATCCACTGTTTGTTTCGACCGGGCACCGGGTTGGGCTGGACAGCGCCCTTGCGTGGGTACAACGCTGTATGAAAGGGTATCGCTTACCCGAGCCTACGCGCTGGGCTGACGCGGTGGCGTCGGACCGTCCGGCATTTGCGCGTTGGCAAGAAATTCAGCCTTGATTCAGGTACACTTCCGCTAATTATCGTTTTCGAGATCTCATCATGTTACAAAACCCGATTCATCTGCGCCTTGAGAAGCTGGAAAGCTGGCAGCATGTCACTTTTATGGCCTGTTTGTGCGAACGCATGTACCCCAACTACGCCATGTTCTGTCAGCAAACTGAATTTGGCGATGGGCAGATTTACCGCCGAATTCTGGATTTGATTTGGGAAGTGCTGACGGTCAAAGATGCGAAAATCAATTTCGACAGCCAGCTGGAAAAGTTTGAAGAGGCCATTCCGTCGGCAGATGATTACGATTTGTACGGCGTTTATCCCGCGATTGATGCCTGTGTGGCATTAAGCGAATTGATGCACTCGCGTCTGAGTGGTGAAACGCTGGAGCATGCGATTGAAGTCAGTAAGACGTCTATTACCACCGTTGCGATGCTGGAAATGACGCAAGCTGGTCGTGAAATGACCGATGAAGAGCTCAAAGAGAACCCTGCGGTTGAGCAAGAATGGGACATTCAGTGGGAAATATTCCGACTTTTGGCCGATTGCGAAGAACGCGATATTGAGCTGATAAAAGGGTTACGCGCAGACCTGCGCGAGTCCGGCGAGAGTAATATCGGTATAATTTTTCCGCAATGAGACCAGAAAACGTGATTTAACGCCTGATTTGTCATGCCTGAAGGCTTCCCTTCCGCCCCCCGTCTGGTCTACATTTGGGGGGCGAAAAAAAGTGGCTATCGGTGCGTGTATGCAGGAGAGTGCTTTTCTGGCATTTTCGTCGCACTCGATGCTTAGCAAGCGATAAACACATTGTAAGGATAACTTATGAACAAGACTCAACTGATTGATGTAATTGCAGACAAAGCAGAACTGTCCAAAACCCAGGCTAAAGCTGCTCTGGAATCCACTCTGGCTGCTATTACTGAGTCTCTGAAAGAAGGCGATGCTGTACAACTGGTTGGTTTCGGTACCTTCAAAGTGAACCACCGCGCTGAGCGCACTGGCCGCAACCCGCAGACCGGTAAAGAAATCAAAATCGCCGCAGCTAACGTGCCGGCATTTGTTTCTGGCAAAGCACTGAAAGACGCAGTTAAGTAATTCGCGTGGCAGTGAACAGTTTTAGCGAAGGGGCGGGTTCGCCCCTTTTGTCTGTCTGGCGTCGTACGCTGACGTTGGCAGGCGCGCTATTGCTGACCGCGTGCAGTCAGCACTCTTCGCTTCCCCCCTTTACGGCCAGCGGTTACGCGGACGATCAGGGGGCGGTGCGTGTCTGGCGTAAAGATTCCGGCGGTGATGTTCATCTGCTTTCCGTCTTTAGCCCATGGCGCAGCGGCGAGACGACCACGGCTGAATATCGCTGGCAAGGTGATACGCTTTCTCTGATTGAATTCAACGTTTACGGTAAACCGGCAGAGCATATTCGCGCCCGATTCGACGATCGTGGTGAACTGAGCTTTATGCAGCGTGAGGTTGGCGGGCAGAAACAGCAGCTTTCCAGCGATCAAATTGCGCTATACCGCTATCGCGCCGATCAAATCCGCCAGACCAGCGACGCGTTGCGTCAGGGGCGGGTGGTTTTACGCCAGGGACGCTGGCACGCCAATCAAACCATCACCACCTGCGAAGGCGAAACGCTGAAGCCCGATTTAGACGCGTGGGCAATCAGCCATATTGAGCGCCGCCAGAGTCGCTCGTCGGTTGAGGTGAGCGTGGCATGGCTGGAGGCGCCTGAAGGATCTCAGTTGCTACTGGTGGCGAATGAAGACTTCTGTCGCTGGCAGCCGCAAGAGAAAAGTTTCTGATTCAACGGGGTTTACCAGTGGCCCATCCCCATATGGCCGCCACCCCGATGATACCCGCCGCCACCGCAACCCATTCCTGTACCACGCGGCACGCCTGCTTCCACCATCGCAATATCGCGTTTCACCTGTTGATCATTCAGCGACTGACGCAAAGAGGCCATCTCTTTCGCCACGGCGCTAATTTTCGCGCTATCCGGTGAACTGGCGGTTAATAACGCATTGTACTCATACTGTTTGGACGTTAATTGCTGACGTAACGAACGGGTCTGCGAGTCGTAATCATCATCGATTTTCTGGGCGGCGGCTTGCTGTTCCGTTGTGAGCGCACTGACATTTTGTTGCCTCATCCCACTGTTGTCATTTCCCCAGTGATTTCGGGCGATGGCTGGGCTGGAACCCAGAACCATCAGGGATAGTGCGATCAGCGCCAGACCCGCCGTGTTATTCCGTTTCATATTTTGTCCTCTTGTTGGTTATCTTCCTTCCCTTTTGCATCTTCCATGCCAGGTGTTCCATCCCCAGTCTGCGGGAGAAATATCAGCCGTTGAGTGGCTAAAGCGAGTAAAAATGACTCGCCTGATTTTCGCAGCGGGTCATTTTTACTCAGTAGCATCAGCAGTTTGTGTCTAAAGACAGGGTTGCAGGGCGCGAAAAGTGGCATGATTTCTGCTGGAACAAGGAGATGATCTGGCAATAGAGAGAACGTATGCGTGATATACGGCAACATAAGGATACGGTGGCGAGATGGCTGAGTGGCGTTCTGCCTGCCGCCATTCTCGTTCTGGTGGGGCTTTTTTCCGTCATGACCCTGCGGGATTACGGACGTGAGAGCGACGCTGCGCGGCAAACGCTACTGGAAAAAGGCAGCGTGCTGATCCGTGCACTGGAATCTGGCTCTCGGGTGGGGATGGGAATGCGTATGCACCATGCTCAGCAGCAGACCCTGCTGGAGGAAATGGCCGGACAACCGGGCGTACTGTGGTTTGCCATCACTGATGCGCAGGGCAATATCGTGACCCACAGCGACCCCGGGCGCGTCGGAAAATCACTCTACTCTGCGGACGAAATGCGCCAGTTAAATCCCGGTGATGAGGAAAGCTGGCGGCCGATCGCCATTCACCAGAATGGCGGAGAACCGACACCGGCGCTGGAAATTTATCGTCAGTTCCAGCCCATGTTTGCGTCAAAACGGCATGGCATGCGCAGCATGCCACGTTGTGAGGAGAGTGGCGGACAAGCGGCATCCGCGCCACAGACCATTTTTATTGCCTTTGACGCCAGCGATCTGGTCGCGACTCAGGCAAGAGAGTGGCGCAATACGGTGATTGTGCTTTCTGCGCTGGCGGGTGTATTGCTGGCAACAATGCTCTCTTATTTCTTGTATCGTCGCTACTTGCGTTCTCGTCAGCTGTTACAGGACGAGATGAAACGCAAAGAGAAGCTGGTGGCGCTCGGGCATCTGGCGGCGGGGGTGGCGCATGAAATTCGCAACCCGCTCTCTTCCATCAAAGGGCTGGCGAAGTATTTTGCCGAGCGCTCACCTGCGGGTGGCGAATCCTATGAGTTGGCGCAGGTGATGGCAAAAGAGGCCGATCGGTTAAATCGGGTGGTGAGCGAACTGCTGGAACTGGTAAGGCCTACGCATCTGACGCTGCAGTCGGTGGATCTCAATGACATCATCACTCACTCGTTACAGCTCGTTAGCCAGGATGCGCGAAGCAGGGCGATTCAGCTGCAGTTTACCGCCAATGTGTCGCTGCCGGCTGTTCAGGCCGATCCTGACAGGCTAACGCAGGTATTACTGAACCTGTATCTGAACGCGATTCATGCTATTGGTCATCAGGGCGTCATTACGGTCGAGGTGGGCGAATGCGCAGGCGATCGCGTTAAAATTGTGGTCACCGACAGTGGGAAGGGGATTGCGGCAGAAGACCTGGATGCGATATTTACGCCGTACTTTACGACCAAAGCCGACGGTACCGGGCTTGGATTAGCGGTGGTACAGAACATCGTTGAGCAACACGGCGGAACCATTCAGGCGACAAGCGTTCCAGGTAAAGGCGCCGTCTTTACTCTTTATCTACCGATCAAAGCGAGAGAACAGGACAGACAAGGATGACACGCGTAAAAATCGATATTCTGGTCGTGGATGACGACATCAGCCATTGCACGATTTTACAGGCGCTGCTTCGTGGGTGGGGCTATGACGTGGCGCTGGCTTACGGTGGGCGCGAGGCCGTAGAGCGGGTACGCGAACATGTCTTTGATCTGGTGTTATGTGATGTGCGTATGGCCGAAATGGACGGCATCGAAACGCTTAAAGAGATCAAAGCGCTGAATCCGGCGATTCCCATTTTGATTATGACGGCGTACTCCAGCGTAGAAACCGCAGTAGAGGCGCTTAAAGCGGGCGCGCTGGATTACTTAATTAAACCACTGGATTTCGACAGCTTACAGGACACTCTCGAGAAAGCGCTGGCACATACGCGAAACGCTGGCGTTGAATCACCTTCAGCCTCTGCCGCTCAGTTCGGCATGATCGGCGAAAGCCCGGCGATGCAGCATTTGCTCACTGAAATTGCGATGGTGGCGCCCTCCGATGCCACGGTATTGATTCATGGCGACTCGGGAACCGGTAAAGAGTTGGTAGTCAGGGCGCTCCATGCCAGCAGTGCACGCAGCGAAAAACCACTGATAACGCTTAACTGCGCGGCGCTGAATGAGTCGCTGCTGGAGTCTGAGCTGTTTGGGCATGAAAAAGGCGCCTTCACCGGAGCAGATAAACGGCGCGAGGGACGTTTTGTGGAAGCCGACGGCGGCACGCTGTTTCTCGACGAAATTGGCGATATCTCGCCGATGATGCAGGTTCGTCTGCTGCGGGTTATTCAGGAGCGCGAGGTTCAGCGGGTCGGGAGTAATCAGACGATTTCTGTTGATGTCAGGCTGATTGCGGCGACTCACCGTGATTTGGCGGCGGAAGTCAGTGCCGGGCGCTTTCGTCAGGATCTCTATTATCGTCTGAATGTGGTAACGATCGAGATGCCGCCTTTGTGTCAGCGTCGGGAAGATATTCCGCTACTGGCCGAACACTTTCGTCAGCGATTTGCTGAGCGAAACCGTAAAGCGGTGAAGGGATTTACCCCGCAGGCGATGGATCTGCTGATTCACTATGCGTGGCCCGGGAATATCCGTGAACTGGAAAACGCCATTGAGCGCGCGGTGGTTCTGCTGACGGGGGAATATATCTCTGAACGCGAATTGCCACTCGCCATTGCGGCGACGTTGGTGAATGTCGACGATGATCGCGAGATCCAACCGCTGGTGGATGTTGAGAAAGAGGTGATTCTGGCGGCGCTGGAGAAAACGGGCGGCAACAAAACCGAAGCCGCCCGTCAGTTAGGGATTACGCGCAAAACGCTGTTGGCAAAACTGTCGCGTTAGTTCTGCTCACGCTCGATGGCGCGCCAGCCGATATCTTTACGGCTGAAGCTGCCATCCCAGTGGATATGATCCATCAGCGCGTAGGCGCGCTTCTGTGCTTCGGCGACGGTATGGCCCAGCGCAGTAGCGCACAGCACGCGCCCACCGCTGGTCAGTACCCGATCGTCATCAGCGAGTTTAGTCCCGGCGTGGAACACCTTACCGTTCGCCACTTCTTCCAGCGGCAGACCGTGGATCACGTCACCCGTGCGGTAGTCGCCCGGATAACCGCCGGCTGCCATGACGACGCCCAGAGAAGCGCGCTCGTCCCACTCGGAGGTCTTCTCGTCCAGCTTGCCTTCGCAGGCGGCCAGGCACAGCTCAACCAGATCGGACTTCATGCGCAGCATGATTGGCTGGGTTTCCGGATCGCCAAAGCGGCAGTTGAACTCAATAACCTTCGGATTGCCCTGTTTATCGATCATCAGACCGGCATACAGGAAACCGGTGTAGGTGTTGCCTTCCGCCGCCATGCCTTTCACAGTCGGCCAGATGATGCGTTCCATGGTGCGCTGGTGGACTTCATCCGTTACCACCGGGGCAGGGGAGTAAGCGCCCATCCCACCGGTGTTAGGCCCGGTGTCTTTATCGCCCACGCGTTTGTGATCCTGACTGGTGGCCATTGGCAGCACGTGCTCGCCGTCAACCATCACGATAAAGCTCGCTTCCTCGCCGTCGAGGAACTCTTCGATAACGATGCGATGACCCGCATCGCCAAAGGCGTTACCTGCCAGCATATCGTGAACGGCAGCTTCGGCCTCGCTCAGCGTCATCGCGACAATAACGCCTTTACCCGCCGCCAGACCGTCAGCTTTAATGACGATAGGCGCGCCTTTCTCACGCAGATAAGCCAGAGCTGGCTCAATCTCGGTAAAGTTCTGGTATTCCGCCGTTGGGATCTGATGGCGTGCCAGGAAATCCTTGGTGAACGCTTTTGACCCTTCCAGCTGTGCGGCACCTTCGGTTGGGCCGAAGATTTTCAGGCCCGCAGCGCGGAATGCGTCAACCACGCCAATCACCAGCGGCGCTTCCGGGCCGACGATGGTCAGGTCAATCTTCTCATTCTGGGCAAAGCTCAGCAGCGCCGGGATATCGGTCACGCCGATAGCGACGTTTTGCAGGGTTGGCTCCAGCGCCGTACCTGCGTTGCCTGGTGCCACAAAGACAGTTTCAACCTGCAGCGACTGCGCCGCTTTCCAGGCCAGCGCATGCTCGCGCCCGCCGTTACCAATCACTAATACTTTCATCGTCTGCTCCGTGAATTAATGGCGGAAGTGGCGCATGTCAGTGAAGAGCATCGCAATACCGTGCTCGTCGGCGGCGGCAATCACTTCATCATCACGAATAGAACCGCCAGGCTGAATGACGCAGGTCACGCCAGCCGCGGCTGCGGCGTCAATACCGTCGCGGAACGGGAAGAAGGCATCAGAGGCCATCGATGACCCTTTCACTTCCAGACCTTCGTCGGCCGCTTTGATGCCTGCGATTTTCGCTGAGTAAACGCGACTCATCTGGCCCGCGCCGATACCGATAGTCATATTGCCTTTGGCATAGACGATGGCGTTGGATTTCACGAATTTCGCCACTTTCCAGCAGAACAGCGCATCACGCAGTTCCTGTTCGGTCGGCTGACGTTGGGTGACCACGCGCAGTTCTTCCGCGCCGACCATACCCAGGTCACGATCCTGAACCAGCAAACCGCCGTTCACACGTTTGAAGTCCAGACCCGGTACGCGCTCAGCCCACTGACCGCAGGTCAGTACGCGCACATTCTGTTTGGCTGCGGTGATTTTCAATGCTTCTTCGCTGGCGGACGGCGCAATGATCACCTCGACAAACTGACGCGAGATAATGGCCTGCGCGGTTTCAGCATCCAGCTCGCGGTTAAAGGCGATGATGCCGCCAAATGCGGAGGTCGGGTCGGTTTTGTATGCGCGATCGTAAGCGTCGAGGATAGAGTGACTGATAGCGACGCCACATGGGTTGGCGTGCTTCACAATCACGCAAGCTGGCTCAGCGAACTCTTTCACACACTCCAGCGCTGCGTCTGTGTCAGCGATGTTGTTATAAGAGAGGGCTTTCCCCTGAACCTGCGTTGCGGTGGCAACGGAGGCTTCTTTGACACTCTCTTCTATATAGAAGGCAGCCTGCTGGTGGCTGTTTTCACCATAACGCATATCCTGCTTCTTAATGAAGTTGAGGTTCAGGGTGCGCGGGAAGCGACCAGCAGCTTCTTTGCTTTCGCCATGGTAGGCCGGAACCATGCTGCCGAAGTAGTTGGCGATCATGCTGTCATAGGCGGCGGTGTGCTCAAACGCTTTGATGGCGAGGTCGAAACGGGTGTCGAGGGTAAGAGAACCGTCGTTGGCATCCATCTCTTTAATAATGGCGGCATAGTCGCTGCTCTTTACTACGATGGCGACGTCTTTATGGTTCTTGGCGGCGGAGCGCACCATGGTTGGGCCGCCGATATCAATATTCTCTACCGCATCTTCCAGCGAGCAGCCTTCACGGGCAACGGTCTGGGCAAACGGATAAAGGTTAACAACCACCATGTCGATCGGCGCGATGCCGTGTTGTTCCATAATCCCGTCATCCTGGCCGCGACGACCGAGAATGCCGCCGTGGACTTTTGGATGCAGGGTCTTCACGCGTCCATCCATCATCTCCGGGAAACCGGTGTAATCGGAAACTTCGGTCACTGGCAGACCTTTCTCTGCTAACAGACGGGCTGTACCGCCTGTGGACAGCAGCTCCACACCGCGTGCGGAAAGTGCCTGGGCGAATTCGACAATACCGGCTTTGTCAGAAACACTGAGCAGAGCGCGGCGGACTGGACGACGTTGTTGCATGGTAAATCCCCTGGATTTGACAATGACAGAGAGCGTTAGCTGAATTTTTCGTGAAAAACTCAGCTAACGCCCCTTACGGGGCATCCTTATTTTGCGGTGGCATTGTAACGAAAACGTTTGCGCAACGCTCGCGAATTTTTCTTTTTCAATGTTGACCCCAGTTTTGCTCGCTGAAGATCGTATATATAGAAAGAAGATCGCAGAAATGATCGGGTGGTTTGTGGATAACTCTGTGTGTAAATGGGTATAAGGCGGGGTTTTGCTGTGGAATGCAGCAGTCAGTCATTTTTCTGTCATTTAAGGGTTGCGGGCGCCAGAGAACTCCCTATAATGC
>NZ_JBWKPZ010000032.1:0-5095 GCF_059418505.1 Citrobacter sp. GW821-FHT07H02
CTGGTTTTGTCATGAGTCACCTCTGATTGAGAGTTTACTCACTTAGTCGCGTGTCCACTATTCGCGGGTAAGATCAGAAGCATTGCAAGAGGCCACGGACAGCGCGGATGCCGTGAGCAGCACGTTTGGTACCGGATTTGCGTACCCTATTTATGGCGCTGGGCGTCATGCTGCTGGTCACGGGCTACAAGATACTGCAGCGTTAAACCCGACGGCCCTGTGGGTTGGGAAAAAAGCCGATGCTGGCGCACCGGCCATCCCCTTCGCCTGCACTTTCTCTCTTCGGGGAGCTGTCTCTCTGTCTTCTCTGTTAGCTGTAGGGGCAGTGAATATGGTTGTTGGATTGACGCCTGAGGTTAAGTGGCAGAGTGGCGGGCGACGTTTTTCAGTGTGGTTGGGGAAAAATGCGATTATAAGCGTATGGCCCCCTTCGGCCCCCCGGCGAGCCAGGTCGTCAACCCAACTGCGCTAGCCGACAAAGCCGGTAAGCTCCGCCAAACCGCGAAGGGATGCGTTTCAGGCCTGACGGCTGGGGGTCTGATGGCAACGACCGGTCTCAGCCTGATGCCAGCGATTCTGGCCTAAATAATGAAAGGTATAACGTAAGGCTACAAGTTTTTTATTCATACACTAAGGTTTGGTGCTAATTATTCGCACTTGCTCATGCAAACGAAAATGGTTTTATTATATGGCGTAACTAAATAATACATTTTAAGTTTGATAAAAATTAAAGGTGTTTTTATCCAGGAGTGTGTTAGTGCGATTACACTAACACAACTACTACAAATAAAAAACATCCTAAAACTATAGTTATTCTATGCACCTTGATTGGGTTCGATCATACTCAGCGTTTTTGCTATTTTATTTATTTCATCATCATTATCCAAAAATGAGGCGTCTTTTATTACTACAGTACGCTCTTCTTGTAATAGCTCACTTATTTGTTCTTCAATAAAATCCAAAGCTGGCATTATTATCTGGATGTCTCGGGAAAAAATAACTTTTGCATCTTCTATTCTGTTGAATCCATTATGTATATGAGTGAAGATTTTCTTTTTGAACTGTATGTCTTCTGGATTTCCCACTAACTGACTAAAATCACCTTTCATAACCCTTTCGCTTGTTTCAAAGAGTTGCACTGCTATCGAGTCGATTAATCCCTTTTTGGACAGAGAGGCTTGTTCATAAAACTTGGTCACTAATTCTCTTGGCAACTTCCTTGATAAGACTTTAATAGACAGCCTCTGAAATAGGTAAGGCGCCACTACACCCACACTGAAAGGGTGAATTTTCCCTAGGTTTAATAACTTTATTGTGACGTTTTCATAAGTTAGTTCATTGATTTTACTGTTTATAAATTCCATTAAATACTTATCTAATGATAATGTTACCGACGCAACCGCTTCCATCACTTGTTTGAACGGCTCACCTTTCAAGGATTTAAAAAACTCTTTGTTATAACCAAAGAAATCCACAAACCCTAAATTTATTCGATTTTCTTCTTTAGTATTTGAAATGCGATTTTGAAGTTGTTTTAAGTCTTCATCGGTCAAGTATTTTAAACCATAGTCATCAAGCGCATTACGTATAACTTTATCTGCAGATTCTAAGTCGATTACAGTTTTTACATTAAAAAACAATGATAACAATGAATCATGCTTATGAACTCGCAAGGTCAAATCTGTTGCATTTGATGCTGTTACACTTATCCGTTTCAAAAGATCAATAACTTTACTAACTGGTAGGTTGTTTTCAAAAATTTTGAATGACTCATATTCAGATACAACATCTTTTGTATACTTACTGATAGCATCAGACTGTATTTCTTTCTCAATTTCAGTTGAATAAGAATGAATTAGTGAGTTTGTAGTTTCAGCGAGATCATTTGACACGTACAACTTATATTCGAAACAATCAGGCTCAGGAAGTAAGTTGTTGTCAATAATGGAAAACAATAAAAATTTAATTATTTCTCTTAATGCTTGCGGTCTAGATATTCTACCTTGCAGTTTTTTACATTGAATTAAACCACTTACAGCACCGTTATGGTACAGTGAGCAGTCGCGTCCCCTTTCAGAAACACCTTGCATCAAAGATATGGAAGTTATATTATTATGCTTGCCATCTTCAATTTCGTTTTTAACTAACAAATAACATAGTAACTCAAATTCTCGGTCACCTAATTCTGAAAAGGGAAGCAATCCGATGCCAGAATCTATAGTCCATGGTCTATATCCTGATTGAGCTTCGATATTAATTTGTTCGTCGCTTATTTTTTTCATTTAAATCTCTCCCTAGTGTTATTGACCTGCTCCCTGTATTGTAACAGGGGATGATGATAAGGTGTATCTCTCGAGCTATCAGCTCGAAAAATAAGTGATTGGAAGTTACTCCTTATACTATTTTAATGTTTAAATAAAAACCAATTGTGAGTGCTCATTATAGCTTGAAGACATTTTCGACACAGTTCTAACCATATAATATTGTACAATATGACAGTTACGGAACACACCATGGTAATGTCTGTTATTGGCACTGAACAGCCTTCGGGTCTGCTATGAGCGAAAAGCTGAAGTTCGCAAGGCATTAGTTACATCGCTGTGCCTTGAATAACGAGGAAGTCAGTTCATTCACAAACTATAAAATGAAACTCATTAAACAAGACAAGGATAGCTTTATCCTTGTTTTTATCTTTTAATTTGCACAGTAAATAATTGGGATCACC
Organism: Citrobacter sp. GW821-FHT07H02; assembly: GCF_059418505.1. Taxonomy (NCBI): domain Bacteria; kingdom Pseudomonadati; phylum Pseudomonadota; class Gammaproteobacteria; order Enterobacterales; family Enterobacteriaceae; genus Citrobacter; species Citrobacter sp. GW821-FHT07H02. Next base: position 2,726 of record NZ_JBWKPZ010000032.1, read on the forward strand.
GAAGCATCTCTCGCAGCATGAGAGAAGGATGACAATATCCAAAGAAGCTGAGTAATATGTCCCCCAACTTTTTGTCCTTGTTTAATTTTAAGAAGCTCAGTTCTAATTGTACCTTCTGAAATAAATGAACAGCTTATAATACATTTTCGATGTAGTTTGTAGTCAGTAAATAATGCATTCAAATAGTTTTGAAAGTTGGCTAAATTTCCTTTTCTTGTCCTACTTATTTTTGTGAGACATTTATTAGCTTTATAAAACTGTGAAAATGCACTCGTGGCTTTGCTATTAAAATCATCTACACCGGAGTTCATATATCCTAAATTTTTGATAGCTTGCCCAACGACATCATGAAGGTTGCTGGCTGAGGTACTTTTAAGTCCATGCTTAGAATGGATGAAATTAATACAGGAATCTTTTGCATTAAATGTAATATGATCAGCCCATTCAGTACCTAAATCATCACAGAATATATAATTATCTTTCCTGTGAACATGCTCGACTAAATTGAACATGGAATTTCTAGAAAAGTTGACACTGTTACTTTTGAACACTCCTTTCTCGCTTGATACATTGGTCATTCCGTTTATAGGGTGGAGCATTTTTAGTATTGCATCGATCTCTGAAACTCCAGAGACGTCTTCAAAACAGTTTCCAAGGTAGTACATGAACTTATGATCTGTAAAAGTAACACTATAGAATCCATTCTTCATTATGTAGTTTTGCAATGTTATATCTTGACCGCCAACATAAACCTTAAGCGTTCTCAAAAAACTCGAATCAAATGTAATTGTTTTATTTACATTTATACGAGCATTTCCTAATGCACAAATTATTTTCCCCTGAGAATTAATTGGAAAAACCCGTTCGAGGTAACGAAGAAGGTTTTGCTCCTGTTTGTCAGTCAAAGTAGCCTGAGTTTTTGTTCCATTAACAGTAGATGGATATTTAATACTTAACTTATTTTCTTTTAGATGATCGTATAAAGATGAACTCTCAATTAATATAGCATTAGGAGCAACCCCACTTTTTATTACTTCCTTGAGGTCTTTAGCCTTTGCAAAGGCATCTAAAAAAGCCTTGTCGTGCCCACCATTTTTTATTAAATTTAATTGTTGATGCACCCACGATGCAATATGGTCAAATGAAACTCGATGACTTGATTCAACAAGACGTCCAGTTCCTGATATAGTTTTTATTGTTGTGCCATGACGATATTTTATAAAAGATGGTATAGACCTCCCTGCAGCGTGTGTTGAAAATGTTCCTTTCAGATCTGCTGCTTCGTAGGAACGACTTCTAATAGCTTTGTCTGATACAGTCATGTTACGGAGTGATATTTTTTGATAAGCGACATCTGAATCATTGAAAGTATTAGTAATGGCACTTCCGGAAAACAATTGGAAGTATTTATCAACGCAATCAGATATATTAGAACAGCTTTTCTTGACTATTGCAAAATGCTTATCAAATTCAAATATAATAATGTATGCATATATACGATCTTGATACTTGGCATCAAACTCATCACTATCAAAGAAATAAACATCTTTTAGCGTAGGAAAAACAAGAATGGAGTAGATATATGGTATATTCTCATCCATGAGAACACCTTCACTTCGTGTCACATCAATAATTTTACCTTCACTTTCATCAATATTTAAACATGACTCGCTTAATATCTTATTGATAATATTTTCGATAGTCTCATTTAAATCATCCTTCAGCACATAAAACTGTGCATTTTTAGTTAATACTAATTGTTCTATCATTGCTGAGACCTTAATTGTAGAGTGCAAAAATTATATAAGCGGTGAATTATAGTGGATTTTGTAAAAAAAGTATGCCTGCTTTAAATAGTAGTTTCGCACCATCAAAAATGGTAAAAAAACTATCAATATCGATAGCATAATCAGTAATACCTATCAATTAGAGAATGAAATTACCATTTTATTCTGTTCTTTTTGTCTCGTAATACAAAACAGGTGTAAACAGGAATAGCTGTAATTCCAAAGAATAATGGAAAAAGGATGGTAATAGTATACATTAATATATAACAATAAAATGCATAGCTCCCAATCATGATAGTAACAATAGGGAAAGCCAAAAATCTAGAGGTGCTTGGAATCATAGACGTGTACAACGGATTTATTGCCATCTGAAACTGAATTTTCGTCGCATAGGAAAACAACATCTGCCGATGCGTAATTTGGTGCCTCTGACAATACCGGAATCTCTGGACCAGGGCTGGTCCATCTTTTTTATGCACGATGCGCTGGTCTGTGGCAGACGCTCAGTGATCTTACCCGCGAATAGTGGACACGCGACTAAGTGAGTAAACTCTCAATCAGAGGTGACTCATGACAAAACCAG
>NZ_JBWKPZ010000033.1:0-3223 GCF_059418505.1 Citrobacter sp. GW821-FHT07H02
TCATTGGTGCACCTGTGTTGTTCTGAGGTGAGCATATCACCTCTGTTCAGGTGGCCAAATTCAGTAAACCACTTCACAAGTGACATACGTCTGTTGTTCGCTCACAGCGGACCTTCAGCTCTGTTAGCTTGTCTGCTCAGTGCCATGAATCGACTGCAAGGGTAAACCAGATATCTAAAAGCTAATGGTTTGCCACGATGGGTATGTGGTTGAGATATCGATCAGGTTCTGGTCGATTTTTCTGCTGATGGGTAATAGCTGAGGGTCATGCTCTAGACGTTGGATGTTAAAACCAGGTTGAGCTTTGTTCCGAACAAGAAGCTTCTAGATCAAAAGGCCACCAATTTTTGATGCCGGAATAAATTATTATTCGGATGATGTTACGTAAGATTGATAACTTTAAAGTGTTAATGCTTTTTTCTCTTTTCGGCGTTTCTATATCTCAATGGTGGGAATTTGTATTTTTTAGAGAAAACTCTCGTAAATGTTTCCTGTGAATCGAATCCATATTTATAGGCTATACCCATCGCTGGCTCATTAGTCTCGATAAGATCTTTAGCTGCAAGTGGGGCGGAACTTACATTTAGAGTGGCTGGCTTCATACGGATCCTGCATTACTGCATTCTGTATCGTCCAAGCATGTGCTGTGCTCACCAGAATTTCAGTGGTGAATTTATTACCTGCTGAAAACTTAGTAGCTATTAATTCCGGGACGTCAAGCATACCCACACGTTTACGGATGGAACAGCAAACATTATCGCGATATTTATTTATGGAGGTGCTTTATATTTAATTGTTTTGCAGTAGATACAGAATCTCCGAGCGGTTTAACTTGGAAGCGTGCCCTATCTCAGAGAGTTAAAATCGGTGCTTGTGCTGGGACTCTCGGTAAAGATGGTTATTGGTCTGTTCAATTAAAAGGAAAGAAGTACGCGGTACATCGTATTATCTGGTCTGTTATCAACGGTACTATTCCTGCTGGGCATTGTATTGACCATATAGACGGAGATAGGAGTAATAACAATATCCTGAATCTGCGATTGGCTACCAGAGCGCAGAACAACCAGAATGCACGTAAATGTATTACAGGTAATAATCTACCCAAGGGAATTAGTGTTAATAAAACAAATGGGGTTTATTGTGCTCAAGTACAAAATGACGGGAAGCGGTGGCGTAAGCATGGGAAGAACCTTGAGCAACTCAACCATGAGGTTCAATTAGCCCGTACAATCTCACACGGGCAATTCACATGTCATGGATAGAGTTATTTATTATCTTCTAGGGCGGGGCAGCGGGGCGTTGTTAAGTCACTGCACCGCCCAATATTTCGACCATAAATAATAAACTCCCTCGGCTTGGTTGGATAGTATTTATCGAATAAAGCTATTGTTTCATTAAGTAATTGATTGCAAGAATCAGGGGTGGCGGTTACGAGATGCCCATTAACTTCTAATAAGCAACCGAGACTATAGTACCAGCCGTTAAAGCGTTTAATATTAACCTCACGTAAAGAAATCGTATCAGTGCCACTTCCAATATAATATGATGCTTCATCATTCATTGGAGCGCGAGAAAATACAAGTAGAATGCCTACTACAAAGCTCAGTGCGATAAGTTGGGCTGCTATTGAGATAACACGCCCTTTAATTATGGATGCCTTGAACATACTAGCCCCTTGCCGATCGGAGTTGTTATAATACAGGTACAGTTGTGCCGTTATGTTCCGTAATCTAGGCGGCAACCACTGTGCATTAACACTTTGCTCATCTACCAGTTTGAAAATAAACTGGGGTCTCTTTCATAAATTTGTATAAGAAGAGCTGCACCAACAACACGAGCAGGTTCAATCATGTAATTATCAAAGTCAACAGTACTTAGTAGTTCCAATTCTGGTAGGAGTATTTTATCTATTATATCTTTGGATGTGGTTCTTTTATATTTCATTAGCAGAGGAGCATACAGGGGTAGAGTTGGTTGGAGTTCATTTACAATGGAGAATGATTGTACTAATAATGAAGTGCCTAGTCGAGATTTCATAAAATCATTGGAGTCATGATAATTTAAAAACCATTGCTGAAATGGTAGTAATGTTTTGTAATCGGATTTTGATGGTCCGAATAATTTAAATAGAATACCCATCCTTTACCTTTGTATTTATTTAAGTTGTTGAGTGAATTTCATTGTGGCTTAAACAATCTCGCCTCTATCTTTTAGGTGGCAGCTTGGTTTTACCCCATTCTGCCAGCAGTGCTAGGGTATTGGTAATTGGTTTGATAGATCAATGCTCGTTAATCGATCGGTTTAATCGATCATCTTTGGTGAGCTTCCACATGGTAAATCGCCTGCACCAATGACACATAATCGGCTAGTTCTGATAGTAGTGCACCAGAGCTGTAAGTTTTGAAGGATTCAGTCTTGCCCCTCTCATGCCCGACAATCTGTGCAATCCTATCTTCCGGTACGCCAGCGCGGTCTAAGGCAGTAATGAACATTCCGCGCAGACTATGAAAGCATTGTCTGTCTGTGGCATTGGGTAAAACCTTATCCCGTAGGCGGGTGAATTGCTGGCTGTACCACGGCCCCCTTTTACCATCGAGGCGCTTTATCAAATTTGACTGAGGTAACAGGTACTCACCTAGCTCGCCTTGCTGGTTCAATTGTTTGCATCTGGTAATGACGCTTTGTAACGCTGGGTGCATTGGTACAACCCGTACGCCTGCTTTTGTTTTAGCTGCTCGCACGCTAAAGCACATGACACCCTCGATTTCTGAGGCGTCAGAGATCCGTAGAGAGGCGATTTCATCTAGCCGCATACCCGAGTAAAGCCCGATTAAAATAACGTCCTGTAGATCTTCTGAGGCGTTATTAAGTAGGGTATTTATTTCATTCGGGGTGAATGCTTCATAGCTTTTTATTGTTTGCTTGGCCTCTAGTCTATGCCCGGTAAATGGGGAGGCCGCTGGTATATCGTCGTAGCAACGGCGGGCGTACTCGTACACCGTGTTTAATCCTGATAAATAATTCTGGATAGTCTGCGTGGATTTCTTAGGCTTGAGCGCTCGAATAAATCCCGTTACCTCGGTGCGGCTGATGCCTGTTAGTTCGGTATCAGCAACGTTTAGATACTTGAGAAATAAACGAGAGGCTTGATCTTACCCGCGAATAGTGGACACGCGACTAAGTGAGTAAACTCTCAATCAGAGGTGACTCATGACAAAACCAG
>NZ_JBWKPZ010000034.1:0-1088 GCF_059418505.1 Citrobacter sp. GW821-FHT07H02
TGTGAACTCGAAGAGTAGGGCGGGACACGTGGTATCCTGTCTGAATATGGGGGGACCATCCTCCAAGGCTAAATACTCCTGACTGACCGATAGTGAACCAGTACCGTGAGGGAAAGGCGAAAAGAACCCCGGCGAGGGGAGTGAAAAAGAACCTGAAACCGTGTACGTACAAGCAGTGGGAGCCTTGATTTATCAGGGTGACTGCGTACCTTTTGTATAATGGGTCAGCGACTTATATTCTGTAGCAAGGTTAACCGAATAGGGGAGCCGAAGGGAAACCGAGTCTTAACTGGGCGTTAAGTTGCAGGGTATAGACCCGAAACCCGGTGATCTAGCCATGGGCAGGTTGAAGGTTGGGTAACACTAACTGGAGGACCGAACCGACTAATGTTGAAAAATTAGCGGATGACTTGTGGCTGGGGGTGAAAGGCCAATCAAACCGGGAGATAGCTGGTTCTCCCCGAAAGCTATTTAGGTAGCGCCTCGTGAATTCATCTTCGGGGGTAGAGCACTGTTTCGGCTAGGGGGTCATCCCGACTTACCAACCCGATGCAAACTGCGAATACCGAAGAATGTTATCACGGGAGACACACGGCGGGTGCTAACGTCCGTCGTGAAGAGGGAAACAACCCAGACCGCCAGCTAAGGTCCCAAAGTCATGGTTAAGTGGGAAACGATGTGGGAAGGCACAGACAGCCAGGATGTTGGCTTAGAAGCAGCCATCATTTAAAGAAAGCGTAATAGCTCACTGGTCGAGTCGGCCTGCGCGGAAGATGTAACGGGGCTAAACCATGCACCGAAGCTGCGGCAGCGACACTATGTGTTGTTGGGTAGGGGAGCGTTCTGTAAGCCGTTGAAGGTGACCTGTGAGGGTTGCTGGAGGTATCAGAAGTGCGAATGCTGACATAAGTAACGATAAAGCGGGTGAAAAGCCCGCTCGCCGGAAGACCAAGGGTTCCTGTCCAACGTTAATCGGGGCAGGGTGAGTCGACCCCTAAGGCGAGGCCGAAAGGCGTAGTCGATGGGAAACAGGTTAATATTCCTGTACTTGGTGTTACTGCGAAGGGGGGACGGAGAAGGCTATGTTG
>NZ_JBWKPZ010000034.1:1185-2689 GCF_059418505.1 Citrobacter sp. GW821-FHT07H02
TGGCCGGGCGACGGTTGTCCCGGTTTAAGCATGTAGGCGGAGGTTCCAGGTAAATCCGGTTCCTTATTAACGCTGAGGTGTGATGACGAGGCACTACGGTGCTGAAGTAACAAATGCCCTGCTTCCAGGAAAAGCCTCTAAGCATCAGGTAACACAAAATCGTACCCCAAACCGACACAGGTGGTCAGGTAGAGAATACCAAGGCGCTTGAGAGAACTCGGGTGAAGGAACTAGGCAAAATGGTGCCGTAACTTCGGGAGAAGGCACGCTGATATGTAGGTGAAGCGACTTGCTCGTGGAGCTGAAATCAGTCGAAGATACCAGCTGGCTGCAACTGTTTATTAAAAACACAGCACTGTGCAAACACGAAAGTGGACGTATACGGTGTGACGCCTGCCCGGTGCCGGAAGGTTAATTGATGGGGTTATCCGTAAGGAGAAGCTCTTGATCGAAGCCCCGGTAAACGGCGGCCGTAACTATAACGGTCCTAAGGTAGCGAAATTCCTTGTCGGGTAAGTTCCGACCTGCACGAATGGCGTAATGATGGCCAGGCTGTCTCCACCCGAGACTCAGTGAAATTGAACTCGCTGTGAAGATGCAGTGTACCCGCGGCAAGACGGAAAGACCCCGTGAACCTTTACTATAGCTTGACACTGAACACTGGTCCTTGATGTGTAGGATAGGTGGGAGGCTTTGAAGTGTGGACGCCAGTCTGCATGGAGCCAACCTTGAAATACCACCCTTTAATGGCTGGTGTTCTAACGTAGACCCGTAATCCGGGTTGCGGACAGTGTCTGGTGGGTAGTTTGACTGGGGCGGTCTCCTCCTAAAGAGTAACGGAGGAGCACGAAGGTTAGCTAATCCTGGTCGGACATCAGGAGGTTAGTGCAAAGGCATAAGCTAGCTTGACTGCGAGAGTGACGGCTCGAGCAGGTGCGAAAGCAGGTCTTAGTGATCCGGTGGTTCTGAATGGAAGGGCCATCGCTCAACGGATAAAAGGTACTCCGGGGATAACAGGCTGATACCGCCCAAGAGTTCATATCGACGGCGGTGTTTGGCACCTCGATGTCGGCTCATCACATCCTGGGGCTGAAGTAGGTCCCAAGGGTATGGCTGTTCGCCATTTAAAGTGGTACGCGAGCTGGGTTTAGAACGTCGTGAGACAGTTCGGTCCCTATCTGCCGTGGGCGCTGGAGAATTGAGGGGGGCTGCTCCTAGTACGAGAGGACCGGAGTGGACGCATCACTGGTGTTCGGGTTGTCATGCCAATGGCATTGCCCGGTAGCTAAATGCGGAAGAGATAAGTGCTGAAAGCATCTAAGCACGAAACTTGCCCCGAGATGAGTTCTCCCTGAGACTATAAGTCTCCTGAAGGAACGTTGAAGACTACGACGTTGATAGGTCGGGTGTGTAAGTGTAGCGATACATTGAGCTAACCGATACTAATGAACCGTGAGGCTTAACCTTACAACGCCAAAGGTGTTTTGGTGGAAGAAAGACATCA
>NZ_JBWKPZ010000036.1:0-1255 GCF_059418505.1 Citrobacter sp. GW821-FHT07H02
TGAAGTGGTTTAATAGTTTTAGACACGCTCAGAGGTTATATATTACATAACTGATGAGGTGAAAAATGAATTCACGCCGATTTACCCCAGAATTTAAACGCGAGTGCGCTGAGCTGGTTCTCGACCACGGCTACTCGTTTCGACAGGCCTGCGAAGCCTCCGATGTCGGTGTTACCGCCATGCGACGCTGGGTCAGACAACTCGAGATTGAGCGTGGAGGGCTCGTTTTATCCGGCCAGGGGATCCCCTCCCCGGCAGCACCGCTCACACCAGAACAGCAGTATATTCGCCAGCTTGAAGAACGGGTTCAGCGACTTGAGAGGGACAAGGAGATATTAAAAAAGGCTACAGCTTTGCTGATGTTGGACGTCAACAAGCCCTGAAACTTGTCACCGCCCTGAGCTCTGAATACAGCATAAAGGAGCTCTGCGCGGTGCTGGGTGTTTGCCGGAGTCTTGTTTACTACCATCGCAAACGCCGAAAACAACCGGATACGGCGCGAATTACTCTACAGAGAAGAGCGGCCGAATTACACCGTCTGGGTCGGGGTTCTGCCGGTGCAAGGACATTGTCTTTACTGCTTCGTCGTGAAGGTGAAAACGTTGGTCGTTACAAGGCCGGACGACTGATGAAAGAAGCCGGTCTGGTGAGCAGGCAACCCGGAAAGCATCGTTACCGCCTGTGCAACCGGCAGTCCCACCTGACGGATAATCATCTGAGTCGCAATTTTAGGACAGGGGCACCAGATAACGTATGGTGCGGAGATATTACCTTTATCAGGACGCGTGAGGGTTGGCTTTATCTGGCGATGGTTCTGGATTTATATGCGCGGAAAGTTGTGGGCTGGGCGTTCTCATCAGTACCCGACAGCCAGCTAACGCGGGAGGCGCTCACAATGGCCTGGAAGAACCGGGGTCGCCCAAAAGGGGTAACGTTCCACTCTGATCAGGGATCACAGTATGCCAGCGTGTCTTACCGGGAAATGGCGAAACTGTATGGGATCAAACTCAGCATGAGTCGCAAAGGAAACTGCTGGGATAATGCCGTTGCGGAAAGGCTGTTCCGCAGTCTTAAAACCGAGTGGTTGTTGCGTGAAGGCTACCGGAACAGAAGTGAAGCAGTGAAGGATGTGGTTCAGTACCTGAGTGGATATTACAACCGGGTAAGGCCACATAAACACAACGGTGGGTTGACACCCACCGAGATGGAAAGACAAAGAACCTCTGGCTGTGTCCAAATTAAGTAGACCACTTCA
>NZ_JBWKPZ010000037.1:0-1249 GCF_059418505.1 Citrobacter sp. GW821-FHT07H02
TGAAGTGGTCAACAAAAACTGGCCACCACTTTAGAGTTTTTCCAGTATCGATTTTCCGATTCGTTGGGTGGTAACCCGCCGTTATATTCATGCGGCCTGAGCGCGCTGTAATACCCAACGATATAATCTGTTATTTCATGGGCAGCATCGCTGAAGCTTGTGTAACCCATCACCGGTACCCATTCGTTCTTCATACTCCTGAAGAAGCGCTCCATTGGGCTATTATCCCAGCAGTTTCCACGTCGGCTCATACTCTGTTTGATCCGGTACCGCCACAATAACTGCCGGAACTGCCTGCTTGTATAATGACTGCCCTGATCGCTGTGGAACATCACTCCGTCTGGCTTGCCGCGAGCTTCCCACGCCATTTCCAGCGCTTTGGCCGTCAGTTTGCTATCCGGGGAGAACGATATTGCCCAACCCACCGGTTTCCTCGCGAACAGATCAAGAACAACTGCAAGGTATGCCCAGCGCTTACCTGTCCAGATATACGTCACGTCGCCGCACCACACCTGATTTGGCTCTGTCACTGCGAACTGCCGCTCAAGGTGATTCGGGATCGCGACGTGTTCATGGCCGCCACGTTTATATCGATGAGTAGGCTGCTGGCAACTGACCAGCCCCAGTTCTTTCATCAGTCTGCCAGCAAGCCAGCGTCCCATCCGATAGCCTCTCTGGGTTGCCATTGTGGCGATGCTCCTTGCTCCGGCAGAACCATGGCTGATGTTATGCAGCTCCATCACCTGGCTTCGTAATACAACCCGTCTACCGTCTGGTTTTTCAGGGCGGTTTTGCCAGTATTTGTAGCTGCTACGATGAACCCCGAACACGTGGCAGAGAGAGGCCACTGGATAACGCGCCCTGAGTTTCCCGATTAACGAGAATTGTTCAGGGAGTCTGACATCAAGAGCGCGGTAGCCTTTTTTAATATTTCGTTTTCCATTTCAATACGTTGTAGCTTTTTCTTTAGATCACGTATTTCGATTTGTTCCGGGGTTATTGGAGAAGCGTTTGGCGTTTTGCCTTGTCGTTCATCACGTAGCTGTTTTACCCATTTCGTCATCGTAGAAAGGCCAACGTCCATGGCCTTAGCAGCCTGAGCAGCTGTGTAATTTTGATCGACAACCAACTGGGCTGATTCACGTTTGAATTCAGGACTAAAATTTTTTCTTTTCATTGGTGCACCTGTGTTGTTCTGAGGTGAGCATATCACCTCTGTTCAGGTGGCCAAATTCAGTAAACCACTTCA
>NZ_JBWKPZ010000038.1:0-868 GCF_059418505.1 Citrobacter sp. GW821-FHT07H02
GAATCCCAGCTCTATGCATGGCGCAGTAAGATTAACAATGCCCGCTGCTCTTCCGAACGTGAGCAGGAAATGTCTGTTGAAATTGCGCGCCTTAAGCGCCAGTTGGCTGAGCGGGACGAGGAGCTGGCTATCCTCCAAAAGGCCGCGACATACTTCGCGAAGCGCCTGAAATGAAGTATGTCTTTATTGAAAAACATCGGGCTGAGTTCAGCGTCAAAGCCATGTGTCGGGTTCTGCGGGTTGCCCGCAGTGGCTGGTATGCCTGGCGACTGCGTCGTCATCAGATAACCCCTCGACAGCAGTTCCGGCTTGTCTGCGATGCTGCTGTCCGAAAGGCATTCACTGACGCAAAACAGCGTTATGGTGCGCCCCGTCTTGTGGATGAGCTTCCTGCGTACAATGTCAAAACCATTGCCGCCAGCTTGCGGCGTCAGGGGCTTCGCGCAAAAGCGGCCCGGAAGTTCAGCCCGGTCAGCTACCGCGAACATGGCCTGGCGGTGTCTGACAATCTGCTGAAACAGGATTTTTACGCCAGTGCTCCGAACCAGAAATGGGCGGGTGACATCACGTACTTGCGCACGGACGAAGGCTGGTTGTACCTGGCTGTAGTCATTGACCTGTGGTCCCGTGCCGTCATTGGCTGGTCAATGTCACCGCGGATGACAGCACAACTTGCCTGCGATGCGTTACAGATGGCGCTCTGGCGGCGAAAGCGCCCGGAAAATGTCATCGTGCATACGGACAGAGGCGGGCAGTACTGTTCAGCGGACTATCAGGGGTTACTGAAGCGTCATAATCTGCGTGGAAGCATGAGCGCGAAAGGTTGCTGTTATGACAATGCCTGCGTGGAAAGCTTCTTTCACTCGCT
>NZ_JBWKPZ010000039.1:0-599 GCF_059418505.1 Citrobacter sp. GW821-FHT07H02
CCTTCCTCCCCGCTGAAAGTACTTTACAACCCGAAGGCCTTCTTCATACACGCGGCATGGCTGCATCAGGCTTGCGCCCATTGTGCAATATTCCCCACTGCTGCCTCCCGTAGGAGTCTGGACCGTGTCTCAGTTCCAGTGTGGCTGGTCATCCTCTCAGACCAGCTAGGGATCGTCGCCTAGGTGAGCCGTTACCCCACCTACTAGCTAATCCCATCTGGGCACATCCGATGGCAAGAGGCCCGAAGGTCCCCCTCTTTGGTCTTGCGACGTTATGCGGTATTAGCTACCGTTTCCAGTAGTTATCCCCCTCCATCGGGCAGTTTCCCAGACATTACTCACCCGTCCGCCACTCGTCACCCAAGGAGCAAGCTCCTCTGTGCTACCGTTCGACTTGCATGTGTTAGGCCTGCCGCCAGCGTTCAATCTGAGCCATGATCAAACTCTTCAATTTAAGTTTGATGCTCGTGAATTAAACTTCGTAATGAATTACGTATGTTCACTCTTGAGACTTGGTATTCATTTTTCGTCTTGCGACGTTAAGAATCCGTATCTTCGAGTGCCCACACAGATTGTCTGATAAATTGTTAAAGAGCAGT
>NZ_JBWKPZ010000040.1:0-529 GCF_059418505.1 Citrobacter sp. GW821-FHT07H02
AAAAAAAAACCCAAAATAAATACTGAAACTCTCATCTGGATGTTCCACTACCTGTTGAGCTGCTTCCTTTAGACGACAAATCAAAACCTCCGATTGTAACCTTTACATCTTTACGTTTAGGTGGAGTTTCTTGAACTCCCGGTGCTGAGTTGAATTGGCGTTGACTCCAACTACGGCAAATATCATCATATCCGTAATAACCGTGCTCTCCTATTTGAGCTTTCATGACTTTATCAAAAGCATCATCCTGTTCCTTTGTTGTTTTTTTATATACTTCAATTTTTCCACCATGTTTCATATCATTATACACCTCACCATGAGGAAAAGAGCCCATGGCATAGCTGTATGAATTATAACTGCCATCAGGCGTACCCACATTTATACTTTGATGCAGTGCTGGCTCATCTGGACCTTGATCTTCAATCCAAATATCCAGCCCTATTGGATCAACAAAACCAATCGGATCATTATAAACATAAGAGTATAGATTCCATCCCCCCACTACTCCAATCGGATCCTGCGTAATATA